>JAEEQO010000153.1 GCA_016285335.1 Victivallales bacterium
AAATGGGGCAAAACCCCCGTTTTTGAGCATAAAAATGGCGGAGAGAGTGGGATTTGAACCCACGATAGAGTTGCCCCTATACAGCATTTCCAATGCTGCGCCTTCGACCACTCGGCCATCTCTCCGCTTCAGATTGCGGCAATCAAATAATATACTCCGTTTTCAGGAGAAAATCAAGGCGAAACCTGAAAAAAAGTCGAAAAAAATGGCGGAGAGAGGGGGATTCGAACCCCCGGTAGAGTTTGACCCCTACGACGGTTTAGCAAACCGTTCCTTTCGGCCACTCAGGCATCTCTCCGCTTCAGTTCAAAAAATGTTTTATACTATACTCCGCTTTCCGGAGAAAATCAAGGCGAAAACATAAAAAAAGTCAAAAATGGAACGTTGAAAGGACGCCCGGGTGAACCGCTCCGCCGCCATGGCGCCGAGCGAAACATGCGGGCATCCTTCCGGGATCGGTCGTCCTTGACGCGACTCGAAATCCGCTCGAAACGCGTTTCCCGGATCGCGGAAACGAGGCCGAACCAGACCGTGGAGCTTCACCTCGGCGGGAAAGGGGCAGGATCAGGCCTGCGGCTTTCCCTCCGCCGGGGCGGATTCCTCTTTGTAGTTCAGGATGAGGATCTTGAGGAAGCCTTCCGCGGCGGGTTTGCCGTTGACGGAAGCCTGATAGAGGATCCCGCGCCATTTGCCGAGGTCGTACTGGACATTGATCACGACGTCGATCGTGTCGCCGACATGTGGGATGATGCTGTACTTGGA
The DNA here is from genome assembly GCA_016285335.1 of Victivallales bacterium. The sequence goes on from JAEEQO010000153.1 coordinate 763, forward strand.
ATCCGCGACCTCGACCAGGAGCCCCTCGAACGACTTGTCCCGACGCTGGAAGGCGTCAAGCGCGGCCGCGGTCTGGGCGCCGTATTCGATGAACGTTTCCGCGCCGGTGGAGCCGTCGGCTGCCGCCAGCGGGTTGTCGGGATGCACGACAGAGGTCGTCTTGCCGCCGAAATCCCATTCCTCGACGATGAAGTCGATCAGGGCAAACGGCTCGCCATGCGGGAGCAGCTGGGCCGCGGGGAAGGGGAGTTTGGTCCGCAGAAGATCGTGCGGGATGGGCGGCCTGTTCATTTTCTGTTGGTCTTGAGCGTTCATGTCGTTTTCTTTCAGGGTTGAAATGGTATGTTCTTGAAAAAATGTTTCGTTGGATTGGGCGGCTTCGACCGCATCCGGTCATCCCTGTCGCCCGACGGGCTCCGGCGCCGCCTGAAGCGGGGATTCCGCCTGGCGGGCGGCCTGCCGACGGTCCGGCGTCTGGTAGTGTTCGAAGAAATCGTAGACGTCGCCGAGCGTGCGGACCTTCTTGATCTCATCGTCATCCCGGAGCGAGATGCCGAATTTTCGCTGAAGCCCGATGATGAGGTCGACCATGTCGATGCTGTCGAGCCCGAGGTCGTCGAAGAAGGTTTTTTCCGGGGCGATCTCGGCGGGGTCGAGCTCCATTTCGTTGACAAGCGCGTTGTTGACAGCTTCGATGATCTCATCGCGTGTCAGGTTCATATTAAGAATTCTCCGAAAGATTGTGTTGCGTTCGATGTGCAGTCAGGACCCGTTCACGACGGAAAGCCATGGATGGAAACGGACTTCCTGCGGGAAAAACGGAAACTGCCTTTCCCGTCTGCAATATGTATCTATATACTGTACCATGTCTTTCCGTTTTTTCAAACGAAAGACGGGGAAGTTTGTCGTCTTTTCGGGTAAAAGCGGTCGGATGCGGCCCGGCGGAGGACGAAAACGGCGTGAGGCAAAGCAAATGAAAACCTGCGGGAATATTGTGGAAGGACTGCCCTGCCGGAGCGGGATTTGCGTCTCGGTTCACTCGACGGGGAAGTACATGGACTGCGTGGCGGAGTTCGTCCTGCGACGGAAGACCCGGCCCGGGATGCCGTTCTTCGAGTAGGAAGGGCGGCCCATGAAGCCGGCGTGATGGCGGATCGCGACCGGACCGAACGGCCCGCGCAGGACTTCGACGAGGTCGAAGCGGTAGAGGCGGTTCGCGGCGGCGTCGCCCATATCGTGCAGGAAGGAGATCGCGGCGCGGTAGTTGCGGCGTTTCTGCGCGTCGGTAAGCTCGCGCCACGGTTCGGGGCGTTTGTCCGTCCGGCGGGAGCGGCAGAAACGCGTCTTGACCTCGACGAATACGAAGACCGCGCCGTCGAGGCAGACCAGGTCAAGTTCGCCGTACGGCGTGCGGCAGTCGCGCAGCAGGACCGTATACCCCATCTGCGAGAGCAGCCGCGCGGCGTCGCGTTCCCCCGCGTCGCCGAGGCGTTTGGTCCAGGAGCGTTTCCGCGCGAACGACCGTGCGGCGCCGGGTCCCGAAGAACGGTCAGGCATGTTCGTCCGGGACGCGTTTGAAGAGGCCCCAGAGGTCGTCGCCGATGCTGAAGGTGCCGAGCGTGTCGAACCCGCCCATGAAGCGGCTCAGGAACGCCGCCGTGACGTCGTTGAAATCGCGCGACGGCAGCTTCGAGAACACGAACTTCGCGTCCGAATCGTCTTCCTCGACGGGGCACTCGTTGAAGACGAACAGGATGTCGCATCCGATGGGGCAGAGCCCGGTGAAGCGGACCGGGCGGTTGCGGCGGGCGGCCTTGTTCAGCGCCTCGCCGGCGGCCTTTTCGTCGAACAGGATGTCGTCCTCGTTGAGCGTGATGATCTTGATCATTTCCCGAAAGCCCTTGACTGGCCCGGCAGGATCGCGTCCGCGACCGGGTTGGCCTTGAAGAATTCCACCGCGTCGGCGTCGTCGACGACGCAGCGGGGCGAGATCTCGACGAGCGCGGCGGGAATGCCGTCGGCATCGCGCGGGACCTGAACTCCGGCGAGGGCGAGGCGGCGGGCATCGCGTGCCACGAGCATGGCGCGGCAGGATTCGGCGGAGTCGACGCCGGTGGCGTTCTTGGTCGGGCCGAACATCTCCTTGCGGGAGCCCTCGACCACGATCGCGCGTTCGGCCAGCGGGAGCGCGTCGAAGATGAACGATTCGAGCTTGACCGCGTTCACGGCGTCCGGCTTCACGGTCGTGCCGTCGGCGGCCAGATACGGGACCTTCTTGTCCGCGCGGTGCCACGGGAGCTTCAGCGTGCCGTCCTGCGTGAGAGCTTCGACAAACGAACGGCTGATGACATGGATGGCGGGGCTGCCGGAGAGGAACGCCAGCGTGCCGTCCGGGTTGAGGCGTTCGGCGAGCTCGAGCGGCATGTCGCTGTATTCGATCACGTGCAGGCGGCCGCCGGAGAGGCAGAAGTTGCCGAGTTTTTCGGTCGGGCAGGTCTTCGGCAGCATGCGGCTGCTGATCTGCGACCCTTCGAGGATGTGCAGGCCGATGAACAGCGGATCGGCGATCGGCACGAGCGGGTTGTCCACCTGGAAATACGAGAGGTATTCCACGCCGTCTGCGGCCATTTTGTCGAGGCAGCCGGACGCCCGGAGCGCCAGCAGCGTGCCGCCGTGTCCGTTCGGGGAAAGCGCGAGGGAATCCTTCGCGCCGATGATGAGCTTGCCGTCAAGCCCGATGGCGGGCATGGTGCCCTGCACGAAGAAGCGGACCTGGCCGTCGGCGAGCCCGAAGAAATTGTTCTTCTCGAAGAACTCCTTCGTCGGGGCGGCGTTCAGCTCGCTGCACATGATGTACCAGGTCAGCGGCGCGCCGTATTTTTCCGAGATGCGGCAGATGGATTCGGCGAAATACTGGAAGAGCGTCTTGTGCAGGACGGGCGTGATCGGGTAGGTGCCTTTCGGACCGTCAAACCCGAGGCGCGTGCCTTGTCCGCCCGCGACCGTGAGCGCGGCGACTTTGCCCGCGCGGAGGACTTCCACACCCTTCGCCGTCGCTTCGGCGTACAGCTTTTCCTGCTCGGGCGTTCTCGCCGGGAACGGGAAGAACGGGGCGGGCGCGAGGTCGGCGGGGATGGCGGTCTCCGGGCGTTTCAGGACATATCCGGCGATCAGGCCGGGGAGGGCTTCCCAGTCGATCACGCTGAACTGGGCTTCGAGTTTTGCCTGGGCGGCGGCGTCCGCGGCGTCGTAGTGGGCGAGCAGATGCGCCTGGCCGGCGGCTTCGATGCGTTTTCTGAGGGATTCCTGCATGGCGTTTCTCCTGAAAAATGAGTTTGTTGTGTTCGTGTTTCGGATTAATATACATCCTGAATCCGCAACAATCAAACGCACGCGCGTATTTTTGCGAAAATGAGGCGGGGGACGGTCATTCCGGCGTGCCGGTCAGTCAATCCGAATCGGACCGGGGGGTGGTGGCATCATTTTTTCCAGCCGCTCCCATGTTTCCTGGTCCAGGAGTCTGAGATCGAAACGAGATGGAAAAGCGTTCCTGACGATGGATTTCAGGCTGTCCGGGACCGTCACGCGTTTCAGATTTCTGCACTCATAAAACGCGCGTTCGTCGATCTTCGTGATGCCCTCCGGGATCACGACCTCCTCCAGCGGGCAGCGGCAGAACATATCCGGCGGGATCCTGCCCATCTTCCCCGAAAGCACGGCGCGTTTCAGGCTTCTGCACTCATAAAATGCGGCTTCTTTTACGTCCGTTACGCCCGGCGGGATCGCGATCTCCTCCAGCAGGATACATCCGCGAAACGCCTCTTTCCCGATTGCTTTCAGCGAGTCCGGCAGTTCGATGCGCCTCAGCCCGGCGCAGTCCCGGAACGCCTCGTCGGAAATGGTCTCCAGCCCCTCCGGCAGACGGATGTCCGTCAGGGTGTCGCAGCCGGAAAACGCGCCGCGCTGAATGACCGTTGTTTCCGGCGCGACGACGCACGTGCCATTTTTCGGCACGGAAACGCAGGAAATGAGCTGCGAACGGTCCTTCGAGTAAAGAATGCCTTCCTCGAGCCGGAGCGTCGGGTGATCGTCCGGCACCGTGAGGCGGCAGCCGGTCCCGGCGAACGCTCCGCCGCCGATGTCAGTGACCTGTCTGCCGAGCGTGACGGGCGGCAGATTGCGGCAGCCCTGAAACGCGAGCGCGCCGATCGAGGTCACGCTGTCCGGGATATTGACCTCGGACAGGTCGGAACACCCCTGAAATGCGGATTCCCCGATCGCTTGGATGCCGTCCGGGAGCGAGACTTTCCGCAGGGCGCATCCGCTGAACGCCATGTCGCCCAACCCCGTTTTTGTCCCGGCCAACCCGGCGGGGAGCCGTATCTCCTCCAGTGCGTCGCAATCCTTGAACGCCCGGCTTCCGATTACCCTCACGCTGTCCGGGATGCGGACGGAGGCCAGGCTCCGGCATCTTCCGAATGCGGCTTCGCCGATCACCTCCACGCCGTCCGGGATGACGATCTCCCTCAGGCTGGTGTTCCCCGCGAACGCACATTTGCCGATCTTCTTCACGCTGCCGGGGATGCTGACGCTTTGCATGACATATACGGCATACCCGAACGCGTCGTCGCCGATCTCCTCCGCGCCGTACGGGATGACATAATGCCGGTAAACAAGATAATCTTTGAGCCAATCGCAACGTAATCGATTGAGCACGCCCGATTTGTAAATGAGACTCCCCAGGGGCGAGCGCGTAGGGGCCATGGACCGGTCGACGACCCTTGTTCCCGCCGGGATCCGGCAAACATGCAGGTAGTCCGGGATCGCGACAGAAAGCGCGACGGGGAGGACCACCAGCAGAAGGACCAGGACGAACGGCCTGATCCTTTCTGCGAACGACCAGCGCGGCATGTCGTCGTTCGCCGGAGTCTCGTTAAGCTCGGTTTGATGCGTGTCATTGCTGCTCATAACGGGTTCGTTCCCCTTGTTCCATAAAATTCCTTCAGAGGGGCTTTCGCGACCGGATCCCGGTCCGGTTTCATACAATAGCATGCAAGTGCGGAAAAATCAAGCGGATGGAAACGGAAAATACCGGATCCCGCAACATGTTGGCTCGGGCCCGCCACGCCACACGGTTCTGCACAATAAGTCTAACTTTCTGCATAATTTTACTTGAAAAATGGGCAGAACCAGGTATGGGATCAGGCAGAACCGCGATGGTCCTTCATTCAATAGAACTCCTTCAGCTCCCGGTCGCCCTTCTCGGGGTTCAGGTACACGTTATAGTAAATAAAAGCCCGGAAATCGTCGCCGAGTTCACCGGAGTCGACTTCTTTCGCCCGGCCGTCTATCGTGCCGCTGAACATGAAAAGGATCTTGGCATAACGTCCGCCGACCCGCAGGAACGCAAACCGGTAGGGCGAATACCATGTCGTTTTGAGCGTCTCGCCGTAGTCCCAGATGCGGACGATTTCCTCGATGGGAATCGCGATCTCCCGGCGCGTGTAGCCGTCCTCCGGGGCCAGCTCCATGAAATGGTCCTGCATACGACTTTGTGCGGCGCTGCAGTCCCTTATGATTTGCTTATGCAGATTGTGCACCTCGCGCATTCCCCCGGAGTAGTCATGATACTTCCGAATTATGCCGTCGAAATGGTTCTGTTCCGTAAGGGATTTCCCCTCTTCGAACAGGATGAAGCCGTCGTCCGGATCATCGGAGTGGAGCCGGATGAGGTAGACCGCGGGATATTTCACGGTTTCCCCCTTGGAATCGATTGCTCCGGGGAATTCCCTCGTGACGATTTCGCCGTTTTCGTCCCGCAGGAAATCCAGCTCCAGATATTGGGGCTCTTTCGGCTTCTGACCGAAGGGGACGAAGGTATAATTCCACATGACGGGCTCGGAGTCGCGGAATACCAGGACTTGGCGATCTTTCCTCTTCATATCGTAATGCAGATTGGCTGCTTCATAAAAGTGCTGCAGAGTCCGCAGCCGGATCGGCGGATGCGCGGGCGGGTGGATCCGACGCATCACGACCCGCATGTTGTGCTGCTTCAACGTGTTCTCCTCATTCTCCACCATCCCGAATCCGCCGTGCAGATGATAGTCTTCTGCTTCATACCCCATTTTGTAAAACGAGAGATCGACGTCGTTATACCCCAGTTTCCAGATGTCGAATTTGCCGTCGATGGTCTGTCTTTCGGTCTTTGTTTTTGTCCTCGTGTAATCCCATGTCGGATAGCTGAACCTGGCGACAAGATTTACGTCTTTCATCGGTTCACCGGTTTCGTCCACAACGGTCCCGTCCAGCGAGGTCTTCAGCGTGGCGAGATTGATCCGATCAACGAGGAGAGCCCCGGCGAAGATGGTGGCGGCGCATCCGGTCGTCCAGACGGCACAGAGGATCGCCAAGCAGACGACGAGGAAAAGACGCAGACTGTGATTCTTCTTCGGCACAAGGCGGATCGTTCTTTCATGCTTGGGGGTGGTTCTTGCATGACCGGGAAGAATCCTGAATCCCGGTCCGGTTTCATACAATAGCATGCAAGTGCGGAAAAATCAAGCGGATGGAAACGGAAAAGAGCGTCTGTTTCCGGTTGCGGCCGGGTTCGCCGCCCGATTCTGCCCAATAAATTTGTCTTTCTGCATATTTTGTCTTGAAAAATGGGCAGAACGGGGGAAATATT
>JAEEQO010000154.1 GCA_016285335.1 Victivallales bacterium
AAAGCGGAATCGTCCACCCCGACCATTCAGCTCAAAAAGCCGGAATCCTCGACGCCGACGATCCAGCTGAAGAAACCCGAATCGTCCACCCCGACCATTCAGCTCAAAAAGCCGGAATCCTCGACCCCGACGATCCAGCTGAAGAAGCCCGAATCCGAAGAGGCCGCGCCCGCTCCCGCCAAGAAGGTCGGCGAAGCCCCGGTCCCGCCGGAACGCAAGCTCACGCTGAAGCTCAAAAACAAACCCGCTCAGCACGACCTCCCGAAGAACCTTATCCCCGGCCTGAACATCCCGAATATGCCGCAGCAGGCGAATCAGGAGCAGGAACAGAAGCCCGAAGAGGCTGCTCAGCCCCCGGTGGCCGCTCCCGTCGAGACCTCGACTCCCGTGCCCGAAGCCGTGCCCGAGGAGGCCGACGGCAAGAAGAAAAAAGCCAAGCTCCCGAAGGTCAAAAAGCAGAAGGAGCCCGGCTCCCCCGACGAGCCGAACTGGTTCTTCTTCACGCTCTCCTGCCTCACGCTCATCGCGGTTTGCGCCACGGCGTACATCCTCTTCGCGCAGTACATGAACATGTACGAGGGCGCGCAGATCCCGCTGCCCGAGTTCCTGATGCCGAAATGATCGTTCGGCTCGGCTCGCGGTTACAGCGATCCATCGAGACAAAAACCGACCCCGCTCACGGGCTTTCCGTGATGCGGGGTTTTTCGTATCGTCGTGCGGCTGTCGCGAGCCCGGAATCCGAACTCAGAAAATGTCGCTGTGGGTGCCGGTGCGAAGCAGGGTGAGCGTGAGCAGTTCGGCGTTTTTCCGGTACACCAGGACCCAGTCCGCCTTGATATGGCACTCGCGGAATCCGATATAATCGCCGGACAGGGCATGATCCCGGTAGACATCCTCGAGCGGTTCGTCATTGGCGAGTTTGTCGATCACAGCAAGCATTCGCTCAAGAGCTTTCCCACGCCTGAGAAGCAGCTTCATATCCTTCCGGAAACTCGCCATGCGCAGGATTTCGTATTTCATGACAGGAGGTCCTTTCTAAGCTCGTCGATGCTGTGAAAACGAGTCCCGCCGCCGGTCCTTTCGAGCTCAAGGGCCTCTTTCATCGCGGCGAGGGTCTCGCGGTTGGGGCGTTTTTTCTTGACCGCGAACGGCAGCCCCTCGACCTCGAGCGCCTGGTGCAGGAAGATGTTGATCGCGCCGGAGAGCGTCATGCCGAGTTCGTTGAAGAGCTTTTCGGCATCCTGTTTGACCTGTTTGTCAAGGCGGACGGTGAGGTTGGAAGTCTGTGCAGAGATCATGATTGCCTCCTGAGTTGAATCGTGCCGTGGTAGATTGAGTCGACACGTACAATATACCATGTTCTCATGTGCTTTTCAAGTGCGATCTATGGAAAAAGATATAAAAAAGCACGCGCTTTTTCGCGCGTGCTGTGTGCCGTTGCAGAGCGAAACGGCTTATTTGAGGATGATCTCAAACTCCGAAATGGCCGGAGCCGGGAGCCCGGCTTTCGCCTTGAACGTGATCCGGAAGAAGAGTCCCTCGAATTTGCCGTCCATCGGGACGACTTTTTCCTTGAACGTCCCGCTGGCTTCGCCGACCGGGATCCAGTTTTCCTGATCCAGGGAGCAATCCACCTTGAACGCATATTCCGCCTCGGAGTTGAACACGATGCGGATATTGTTCGGTTTGATGATGCGCTCGGCGGAGACCGTCAGGAAGCAGTTTTCGCCGGAAGCGGCCTGATAGAACGTCTCGGGGCGTCCGTCGACGGCGCAGATCGCGGAATGTCCGGGAACGGATTCCGACGCCTGCGTGGGTTTGTCCAGCGCCATGTTCAGCGGCTTGTCGAGCGGCTTCGTGCCGACGAGCTGGCCGGTGAACTTGACGTACGGGCGGCTTTCGATGACCACGGACTGTCCGGGCCGGAAGCCGGGGCCGCGCCTGGACGCGATCTCGATGCGGCCGGATTCGAGTCCGGGCGAAGTCGCCTCGATCACGGTCGTGCCGCTGTAGTAGGAACGGAAGTCGATGGAGCACTTGCCGTCGCGGATGGCGATGTCGGAATCCTTATTGAACGTGATGGAGCGTCCGGTGGGGAATTCGCCGGGTCCGGAGACCACGCGGAACGTGACGTCCGGGCAGTTGCTGAGTTCTCTGCCCTGTGCATCCACGATCGTGGCGATCAGCTGCACGTCGTCGGTGCCGTCGGCGAACATGGAATTCTTGTCGGAGGTCAGGACGACCTTCGCCGGGGTGCCCTCGACGGGCCATTCCGGGTGCTTCACGCCGCCGAACACCTCGCGGTAGTAGTACCAGCGGCGTTTGGGCAGGCGGAAGTAGTCCATCGTCCCCATCCAGCCGAAACGGCCGCCCATGCTGCCGTGGTCGATGCCGCACCAGATGATCTCGCCGCTGCGCCAGTCGTACACCTTTTTACCGTTGATGTGGCTGACGGCTTCGTAGCCCGCGTCGAACTTGCCGGGGCGGATTTCGATGCTGGAGCCGTACTCGCTGACCACGTTCGGGATGCCGGGGTTCTGGTACTCGCGGATGCGCTCGCCGTCGCCGTTGTAGCCCGCGATGTCGCTGCAATGGTCCACCTGGCCGCGCTGGGCGCCGCCGACCGCGCAAAGTCGCGTCGGGTCGGCTTCATGGGCGATCTTCGTGAGGCGCTGCAGGAAGTCGCGCACTTTCGGCAGCACGCGATTATCGGAAAAGAACACCTCGTTGCAGAGGCTCCAGACCACGATGGACGGGCGGTTGCGGTTGATGCGGATCATGTCGCGCAGCGTATGGATCACGGACTCCTCGAACGGGAGCTGGTCGGCTTCCTCCACGGGGTACGCGCTCGCGCCGCCCCAGATGTTCGGGCCGCCCATGCCGGTCGTGCCCCAGAAGCAGTTCTCGCACCAGAACATCATGCCGATGCGGTCGCAGAGTTCGGCGAACACGGGATGATGCGGATAGTGGCTGCCGCGGATGATGTCGAATCCGGCTTCTTTCATGTAGCGGATGTCGCGTTCGAATCCGGCGTGGGTCACGGCGTCGCCCCAGCCCGCGCGGTCCTGATGCACGTTCGCGCCGTGGAAATAGCGGTTCTCGCCGTTCAGGAAGAACCCCTTGTCGGCGGTCCATTTGATCGTACGGAATCCGAACTGGTCGGAGAAGCGGTCGTAGAAGAGCGAGGTCTTCGCGTCGACCACGGTGGTCTCGGCGCGGTACAGGTTCGGCGTCTCGGGCGACCAGCGTTTCGCGTCCTTCACCTGCGGCGTCACGATCTCGACCTCGCGGACGGCGTTCGGCGTCATCACGACGCCCTTTTTGGACGCCTTCGCGACGAGCGCGCCGGACGCGTCATAGATGGAGGTCTCGACGTCGACCGTGCGTTCCTCGTCGGACTGGTTGCGGATTTCGTTCACCACGCGGACGGACGTATCGCCCTCCTCCAGCTTCGGCGTCGTGATGCTCATGCCGTACCACGTCACATGGACCACGCGCTTCACGACCAGCGAGACGTCGCGGTAGATGCCGCCGGAGAACGTGTGCTCGCCCGCGCGCGGCGCGATGCGCGGATTCCAGTTGTTGTTCACCTTCACGGCGATCAGGTTGTCGCCGTTCACCATCTGGTCGGTGAAATCGACCTCGAACCCGGTGTAGCCGCCCTCGTGATGTCCGGCGAGCTTGCCGTTCACGTACACATCGGCGACCTGGAAGACGCCCTTGAAGTCCAGGTAGTACCGGTAGGTCTTGTTCTCCTCCGCCACGACCTGGCCGTCGCGGATCGCGAAATCCACGTTCGAAATATGGATTTTCTTGCGATACCAGCCGTCGCCGGTGTAGAAACGGTCGGAGAGGAAGTACGGCATGCTGAACGAGTGCGGGACATGCGTCGTTTCCCACTTGCTGTCGTCGAGGTCGACCGCCTGGCCGTTCTCGACCGTACCGAGCTTGAACTTCCATTCGGCGTTCAGGTTGGAGACCACGCGGCCGGAGAGGGGCGGCTTCTTGCCCGCCGCAACAAACGGCTGATCCGCACCGATCGCCTGAGCGTTCAGGTGTGACGAACCGAGAAGCACACATCCGGCACAGAGCACCATGCCGACATACTTTCTTTTGAACAATTTCATACGTTAAGCCTTTCTGAGGTTGTCGAGTTTCGTGATTTCGTTCTGTTAATCAGATGGCCAAGGGGAGTTTTTCTCAGCCGTCATGAAGCGGAATCGGGGCAATTCCGTTTTAACGATACATTATCATAGATTTGGGAGTTTACAACCCGATTCCAGAGAAATTCGGCAGTTTTTCTGTTTTTTTTACGTGACAAAACGGAAAAATGAAGTTACATTAACGCAAAAAAGAAAGGATGCCGAACAAAAGCGGACGGCAGAAGCGCCGGGACAGAAGATAAAAAAAGGCATAAGCGAAAAAACGTCCCGTGCCGTGCATCCCCCCGGAATCCGCCGAATCCGGAAAACGTTTCCCCCCGAAAACGTTCCCCGGCCCCCCTGTCGGCGAATCCCAATGCAGACATCTGCGGACCGTTTATCCTGCCCGGGATCCCCCCGATTCCGTGATCTCCCGCGCCAGGACCGCTTATGCCGGAGGAAGGATCGCTCCCTCCTCGCTGTATACTATACCACCGTTCAGGAGGCGAAGCAAACGTATAAACCGGCCATGAAGAGAAAAAAACGGGGGCCGGACGCCCTTTTTTCAATGTGGTCAAATTTGCTGGTCAAGTTTCGCGGCGCAAAGCCCGTCTTTTTGAAACACGCCGACGTCGAAACGTCAGGACATGGAACGCGATTGAGGGAAAACAGCGGAAAAAGAGAACCGCATCCGGGGCGGACCACGGATGCGGCGGGAATCGCGTTGTCATCCGCACGAAATGTGCGGATGGAAACCTCAGATCAGGCTCATTTCGGCATAAGGAATTCCGGGATCGGGATCTGCATTTCCTCGTACATGTTCATATACTGCGCGAAGAGCAGATAGGCGATGAAGCACACGCAGATGAGCGTGAGGCAGGAAAGCGTGAGGAAGAACCAGTTCGGCTCGTCGGCGGAGCTCGGCGGCGCGGGTTGTTTTTTGACCTTCGGCAGCTTGCCTTTTTTCTTCTTGCCGTCGACCGCGGCTTCCGGTACGGGGGTCTGGGTCTCGACCGGCGCGGCCACAGGCGGCGGGTTCTGCTGAGCGGACGCTTCCTCCGGCTTCTTTTCCTCCTCCTTCTGCGCTTGCGGAGGCATGTTGGGGATATTCAGGCCGGGGATGATGTTTCTCGGGAGTTCCTGCGGTTTGGACGGCTGGTTCTTGAGCTTCAGCGTGAGCTTGCGTTCCGGCGGGATCGGGGATTCGCCGACTTTCTTCGCGGGAGCCGCGGGAGCGGCCGCGGGTTCGGATTCCGGCTTCTTCAGCTGGATCGTAGGCGTCGAGGATTCCGGCTTCTTCAGCTGGATGGTCGGGGTAGAAGATTCCGGCTTCTTCAGCTGGATGGTCGGGGTCGAGGACTCCGGCTTCTTCAGCTGGATGGTCGGCGTCGAGGACTCCGGCTTCTTCAGCTGGATGGTCGGCGTCGAGGATTCCGGCTTCTTCAGCTGGATCGTCCGCGGAGCGGCAGTCGCGCCCTGGGATTCTTCCACCGGTTTCGCGGTCGGGATTCCGGTCGGGGCTTCCGCGACCTTCGGCACGATCTTGATCGCCGGCTTCACTTCGGCGGCGTCGGATGCGGGAGCGGTCGGCGGACGAAGCTTGATGGTCTGCTTGATGCCGGGAACAGTCGAGGACGGAGACGGTGCGATATGGATTGCGGGCTCTCCGGCGGCGGGCGCTTCGGGAGCTGCGTCAACCGGAGGAACAGCCGGGGCGGCGGGCGCTTCGGGAGCGGGCGCGGCCGAGGGGGTCGGGGGCGTCATCGGTTTGAGCTTGATTGTGGCGCGCGGACGAACATCCTCGGGGGTGTTCATCGGGGTATCGGAAGTCGGATCTGCCATGGCTGTTTCCTTACAAGAAAAGTTGCAAACTATAAATTTACAGAGTGAAATATATCACATCAACACGGAAAGACAAGTTGAAAAACGAATTTTTACCGAAAAAATCTGTCAGAAGCTAAATGGCCGCGCCTCTTTCGCGGCATCCGGGGGATTTTCAGGAGGCTGCCGGCTCGGGAATTTCGATCCTGACACGCGAAATGCGGCGTCCGTCGAGGTTCAGCACGGTAAAGCGCAGCCCGCCGATCATGGCGGCATCGCCGACCTTCGGGATGTCGTCGAGTTCCGCCATCAGAAGCCCGCCGACGGTATCGGGACGGTGGTCGTCCTCGGGGAGTTTCCGGCCCATCTGGCGTTCCAGCTCGGCAACGCGTACGAGGCCGCCGGAAACCCAGACCGATTCGGAAACGTTGATGAGCATTTCCTCCGGCTTCTGCGGATGAAGCGAACCGACAAGCTCTTCCAGCAGGTCGTCGCGCGTCACGATACCCGCCGTGCCGCCGAATTCATCCAGCACGACGGCGATCTCGAATCCGTCTCGCCGCATATTGCGCAGCACATGCTGCAATGTGGCGCCCTCCGGCACGAAATGCGGTTTTTTCATCACGTCGGCGGGTTTCGGGGAGCAGCCGTTTTTCTGCTTGAACCGGAAATAGTCCGCCACGTACAGGATGCCGACGATCTGATCGATGCCGCCGCGGCAGACGGGATAGGCGGAAAAACTCTTTTCGACCAGGAGCCGTTCAATCGATTCGGGAGGATCCCCTTCCTCGATCGCGGAGAGCACGCCGCGACGGGTCATGATCTCGCCGCAGGTGATGTCGTCCAGCTCGAACACGTTCTGGATGATGCGGCGTTCGTCGGGCGCGATGAGGCCGTCCTTCTCGCCCATGTTCACGAGCGAGCGGATCTCCTCCTCGGTGACTTTCTGGCTGTTTTCCGGCGAACCGAACGGCTTCATGACGAGGTTGACGGAATTGTTCAGGAACCAGACCAGCGGAGCCGTGACGCGGGAAAGGATATGAACGGGGATCGCAGTGTTCAGAGCGATCGCGGATGTATAGCGGAGTGCGATCTGCTTCGGGACAAGTTCGCCGAAGACCAGCGAGAAATACGACAGGACTATGGTGATCACTACCACGCAGATCTGGTCGAGGGATTCGAACGACAGTCCGGCATACCCCTGCAGCCATTTCGCCAGAGGATCGGAAAATGCGTTGGACGCGAATGCGCTGGCGAGGAATCCGGCGAGCGTCACGCCGATCTGGACCGTGGCGAGAAAACGCCCTGTGTCGGCGGAAAGCTGGCCGAGGATGCGGCCGCGTTTCCCTTGTTTCGACAGAGTCTCGAGCGTAACGGGCTTCAGGGAGATCAGCGCAGCTTAAGCAGCGGAGAAAAAGGCGTTGCAGATGACCAGAATGATCAGGAAAAAGAGTTGAGAAAGC
>JAEEQO010000155.1 GCA_016285335.1 Victivallales bacterium
TCACGTTGAAGCTGAACCGGCCTGGGCCGTAGCCGCGCACCTTGGATTCGGGGAGCGAGGCGAAAAGATTGCGGATGGCGGCGAAGAATCCGGTGTAGGTGGCGGGATTGGAACGCGGCGTGCGGCCGATCGGGGTCTGGTCGATCATGATCGCCTTGTCGATGAATTCGAGGCCGCGGATCGCCTTGTGCGCGCCGACCTCGCCCGCGTCGGCGAGCTCGAAGCGGTGTTCCAGCGCATGGCGCAGGATGCCGTTCACAAGCGAGGACTTGCCGGAGCCGGACACGCCGGTCACGCAGGTGAAGACGCCGAGCGGGATCTTCACATTGATGTTCTTGAGGTTGTTGTGGGTCGCGCCGAGGATCTCAAGGAACTTGCCGGAGCCCGCGAGGCGTTTCTCCGGGACGGGGATGGATTCTTCGCCGGACAGGAATTTGCCGGTAAGGGATTTCGGGCAGTTGACGAGCTCGGACGGGGGGCATGCCGCGACGACTTCGCCTCCGTGGACGCCCGCGGCGGGTCCGAGGTCGATCACGTAGTCCGCGCTCTGAATGGTCTCCAGGTCGTGTTCGACCACGACCACGGTGTTTCCGATGTCCCGCAGGTTTTTGAGCGTGGCGAGGAGTTTCGCGTTGTCGCGCTGATGCAGGCCGATGCTGGGCTCGTCGAGGATGTAGATCACGCCGACGAGGCCGCATCCGAGCTGGGTGGCGAGGCGGATGCGCTGGGCTTCGCCGCCGGACAGCGTGCCGGATTCGCGCGTGAGCGAGAGGTAGCCGAGGCCGACGTTCTTCAGGAACATGAGGCGGCTGCGGATTTCCTTCAGGAGCTCGGCGGCGATCTTGTCCTGCACATCGGTAAGCTTGAGGTTCGCGAGGAAATCCAGCGCGGCGGTCACGCTCTTGCAGTTGAAGTCGTGGATGCTGGCGCCGCCGATCTCGACGGCGAGGCTTTCCGGGCGGAGGCGCGCGCCGTGGCAGGCGGGGCAGGTCTTCCGCATGGTGAGCTCCATCAGGCGCGTGCGGACGCTCTCGAACTCGGAATCCTGGCTGCGGCGCTGGAGGTTGGCGAGGATGCCCTCGAACGGCTTCTTCATCTCGTGGCGTTTGCCGCGCATGTAGAAGCTGAAGTCGATGATCTCGTCGCCGCTGCCGTACAGCAGCACGTGGCGGATGTGCTCCGGCAGGTCGCGCCATTTGGTGTCCATCAGCTTCGGCACGCCGTAATGCGCGGCGATGCACTTCAGCATGTGGTTGTAGTAGATGATGAGGCGGTGCGCGCCGCGCCGCCATGCCGGGACGGCTCCGTGACGGAGCGTGGCATCCTGGTCCTCGACGACTTTCTCCGGGTCCATGACCTGAAGCGAGCCGATGCCGCTGCACACGGGGCACGCGCCGTAGGGGCTGTTGAACGAGAAGTTGCGCGGTTCCGGCTGGGTGATGCTGATGCCGCAGTCCTCGCACGAAAGATGCTCGCTGATGAGCTCCTCGGTCCAGACTTTCCCGCCGGAACCGGAAACGAACGTGGCGTCTCGGTCCTCCAGCAGGAGCAGCAGGACGCCGTCGCCGAGCTTCAGGGCAGATTCGATGGAGTCGTTCAGGCGCGACGGGTCGAGCTTGCCGCAGACGAGACGGTCCACGACGGCTTCGATGTTGTGCTTGACCTTCTTGTCGAGCGGGGGGATATCCTCGTCGAGCGCGACGATCTTCCGGTCGATGCGGGCACGGACATAGCCGTCCTTGCGGAGCTTGTCCAGCACGTCGCGGTGTTCGCCCTTGCGCCCGCGAACGACCGGCGCGAGGATCATCATGGCGGGCCCGGCGGGCAGCGCGAGCAGGCGGTCGCGGATGCGCTGCGCGGACTGCGCGGCGAGGACCTTGCCGCATTTCGGGCAGTGCGGCGTGCCGACGTGAGCATACAGGAGGCGGAGGTAGTCGTAGATCTCCGTCACGGTCGCGACCGTGGAACGCGGATTGGAGCCCGCGGACCGCTGTTCGATGGCGATGGACGGGGACAGCCCCTCGATGTGGCGGACCTTCGGCTTGCCCATGCGGTCGAGGAACTGCCGCGCGTAGGCGGAGAGGCTTTCCACATAGCGGCGCTGGCCCTCGGCATAGAGCGTGTCGAACGCGAGCGAGGACTTGCCGGAGCCGGAAAGCCCGGTGACGACGGTCAGGCGGTCGCGCGGGATCGTGACGTCGATGTTTTTCAGATTGTGTTCGGCTGCGCCGCGAATGATGATGTCCTGCATGGTGGCAGCGTCCGTTTCGTATCGGTTCGGTCGCCTGAGTAAGGCTGACGGAGTTATTTGTTTTGTTCAGGTTATTTTACGGTGGTCCGCCCGCGGGCGAATCCAGCCGTGAAAAACAAATATAGCACGGTTTCTGTCAAAGGTCAAATCGTTTTCCGCGGTATTCTGGCAGGACGACCACGTGCCCCAGCACTACTTGCTCCGCGCCGATCCCGTAGAAACGGCAGGTCGCCACGGGGTAGCCGTCGTCCAGCAGCACGATGTACCGCGTGCCGTCGCCGTCGTGCTCGTCGAATTCTTCGCGCAACGGGATATGGTGCTGGCGGTTCATACCCTGGATGCGGACGGAATACGCGCCTGCCCGCTGCCACTCGGATTCCGCTCGAAGGACCTCGATCTTCAGGTTCGGATCGTTGTTCATGGGCGGCGTCCTCTCAGATAGATCCCGGCGAGCTCGTCGAGGCGGCCGGATTCGCGTTCCTTCGCGATGAAAGCGTTCACGTACTCCAGAAGGGGGTCGCCGCCCGGCGGCAGCAGGAACCCGAGCTCACCATGCGTGAACGGAGTGTTCAGCAGCGGCGCGGCCAGCCTCGAATCCTGATTTACATAGTACTCGGCCTCCAGGATCTCCGTGATCATCACGTCCGCCCTGCCCGACGCGACCAGCCCCGGTATCTCCTCGTTGACAGGATGGATGATCAGCGTGGCTTGAGGCAGATTTGCCCGTGCGAACTTCTCGTTGAGACCGCCGGGATTCTCCATGACGCGGACCTCCGGGCGGTCGATCGCTTCCAGACTGGTGAACTTGTCCGCATCTTCGGCGCGGCAGAGGACCGTTTTGCCGTTTTCGAGGTAACCGTCGGACATCAGGGCCAGCTCCTTTCGCGCAGAAGTGATCGTGATGCCGCAGACGGCGAGGTCGAATTTCTTTGCCAGCGTATCGTCCATCAGCGTCGGCCAGGTGGTCGGCACGAATTCGAGCCGGACGCCGAGCGCCGCCGCCAGGTCCTCCGCCAGTGCGGCGTCGAACCCGACGTACTTGCCCGTTTCCGGCTCAAGATAGGACATCGGGCGGTAATCCCCGGTCGCGCCGACCAGCAGGACCCCGCGGGACCGGACCGCCGAAAGGGAATCCCGTGCGGTGGAACATGAGGTGAGGATGAGGATAAGAAGCAGGCACAGCGCACTCAAAGACCGGAAGATTTGTTTCCCGAAAACCGTTTTTTTCATCATTGACCTCAAAATGTTCTGAACGTCCCTCATGGGGTTTGTTCCTGTTGCTGCGGTGTCGCCGCGCCGCCGGTAAGATCGCGGACTGCCTCGGAGAACGCGGCGAAGTTCGCGCTCGGAAGCACGCCGGAAATCGTCACGCCTGCGGCAAACTCCTCGCCGGTGACTTCCGCCGCATAATCGGGGAAGCGGCGGCGGACCGTTTCGTAGTGAAGATAAGACAGAACGAGCGTGAAGCGGGTGAGCGGGACCAGTTCGGCGGTCGGCGCGTCGGCGAGCACGAGCTGGGCGCTCTCGGTGTAGGCCCGGACCAGTCCGCCCGTGCCGAGCTTGATCCCGCCGAACCAGCGCGTCACGGTGAGCAGCACGTTGGTGATCCCGCTGCCTTTGAGCACCTCAAGCACCGGGCGTCCCGCCGTCCCGGAGGGTTCCCCGTCGTCGGAACATCCCATCACGCCGCCCTGCGGTCCGCAGATGAAGGCGAAGACGACGTGGTTGCAGCCGGCGTAGAGGCGTTTGCGTTCGCGGCAGAGCTCCCGCGCAGCTTCCGCCGAGTCGACCGGAGTCGCCTCGGCCAGGAAACGCGATTTCCGCACCAGCAGTTCGGCGCGGGTCCCATGTCGCAGGATCAGCATGTCCGTTTCACCTCGGGTTATCAGTCCATGATTGCCATACACGAATGAAGTATACCTTTTCCCGGGCAAAAAGTCAAGCGGAGAACAAAGAAAACCGTCATTTTTCGCCCGGCACGCGGGAAAGTACGGTAAATAACGCAGACTTGTTTCACATCCCGGACCGCTTTTGAGCGTGAGACGGGCGATTGCCATCTTTTTTCCTTGTTTTTTTTCCTTGATTTTGATTCCCGGTCACGCTATATTATTGCGACAAACGGAAAACGACCTCGTTTTTTTCGCAAACGCACCTCAAAAACTACCCCCAACATCATTTCACAAACGGAGGTTTCCATGAAACCGTCAATGAAAGCTCTATCCCTTGCATGTTTCATGTTTGCGGCGACGGCGCTCTCCGCCGCCGATTTCCACGACTGGGCGCCGACCCCGCCGATGGGCTGGAACAGCTTCGACTGCTTCGGCCTCAGCCTGACCGAGGCCCAGGCGAAGGAACAGGCGGAAGCCATGATCAAACAGCTGAAGCCGTTCGGATGGGACGTCTTCGTGATCGACCACCAGTGGTACAACGACAACCAGCGCGGATTCCAGAGCGACGCCCGCCACCAGTTCTCCATGGATGAATACGGCAGGTTCATTCCCGGACCGCAGCGTTTCCCGTCCTCGGTCGGCGGCAAGGGCCTGAAGCCGCTCGCCGACTACATGCACGAACGCGGGTTGAAGATCGGCGTGCATCTGATGCGCGGCATCCCGCGCCAGGCCGTTCGCGAGAACACCAAGGTCAAGGGTACTGACTATCACGCGCAGGACATCGTGAACATGCGCAGCACGTGTGCATGGAATCAGGATATGTACGGCGTCGACATGCGCAAGCCGGGCGCGCAGGAATACTATGATTCCCTGTTCGAACAGTTCGCCGAGTGGGGCCTCGACTTCATCAAGATCGACGATCTCTCCCGCCCGTACGCCACCGCAGAGATCGAAGCCATCCGCAAGGCCATCGACAAGTGCGGCCGCCCGATCATCCTCAGCCTCTCCCCCGGCGACACCCCGATCCAGAACGGCGAACACGCCGACAAGCACGCGAACATGTGGCGCGTGTCCGACGACTTCTGGGACCGCTGGGCTCCGCTCTACGGCATGTTCGGCCGCCTGCATCGCTGGGAACCCTACCGCATCAAAGGTTCCTGGCCGGACGCCGACATGCTTCCGTTCGGCATCATCCAGTTCAACCGCAAGACCAACTTCACGCAGGACGAGCAGCGCCTGTGTTTCACCCTCTGGTCGATCGCGCGTTCCCCGCTCATCCTCGGCGCGGACATGACCAAGCTCGACGACTGGACGCTGAAGCTCCTCACGAACAAGGAAGTCATCGAGATCAACCAGAACAGCGAAAACAACCGCCAGCTCTCGCAGAAGGGCGACCTCTTCGTCTGGACCGCCGACGTCCCCGGCAGCAAGGACAAATACGTCGCGCTCTTCAACGCCTCCACGCCCGGCACGCACAACATCGATTACCAGAAGGCCAAATACCACAGCATCAAGGTCGGCGGCTCCGGCGTGCGCGAAGCGGAGATCAAGGCCGACATCGGCGGCTCGAAGTCCTTCGCGCTGGCCGTGACCGACGGCGGCGACGGCATCAACTACGACCACGCCGCCTGGCTGGAACCGGTCCTCTCCGGTCCCGCCGGCACGAAGAAGCTCACCGAGCTCCGCTGGAAGAGCGCCACGCAGGGCTGGGGCAACACCCGCGTCGGGCAGACCTCCGACGGTCGCCAGATCGACGGCATCGGCACGCACGCCGCCTCGGTCATCATCTACGACCGCCCGGAAGGCTACGACACCATCACCGCGCGCGGCGTCCTGGCAGACGGCACCGACCGCCAGGGCGGCACGGTCGAGTTCCTCATCCTGACCGACGAGGCGTTCGACGTGGAGGTGAAGGACACGGCGGAAGTCTCCGTGGACTTCGCCGAACTCGGCATCGGCAAAAAGGCCAAAGTCCGCGACCTGTGGGAAGGAAAGGACCTCGGGACTTTCGAGGGATCCTTCTCCCGCGTGCTCAAATGCCACTCCGCCGGAGTTTACCGCGTGAGCCCGGCCGACTGAGCTTTTCGAAAACGCACATCACATGGAAGACGGCGGCTCATCCCGCTGTCTTCCGTTTTCTTTTCCGCACGTTTTTTGAAAGATGCTTGATTTTCACCGGACCATGGATATATTATCTATATCTCCGCTCTTGTTTATGTGGCAGCGGTTTTTTGCCGCAAAGCCGAGATAAGCATTGTTTTGGGACAAGCGGACAAACCGGGGTCTGGTCTTGCCCGGCCGGATAAAGTAAAGTGAGCTTGCATACGCGCAGTTTAAGCCGAGAGGATTTTCTATGCTTTCCAAGATTCAAGACGGTTCCATCAAGGTCGCAGTCATCGGCCTCGGCTATGTCGGGCTTCCGCTGGCCGTGGAATTCGGGAAAAAGTTCGATACCGTCGGCTTCGACCTGAAGGTCTCCAGGCTGGAAAGTCTCCGCAAAGGCAAAGACGTTACGCTGGAAACCAATTCGGAAGACCTCGCCGCTGCAAAAAAGCTGGTCTATACCGACGACCCCGGCGACCTGAAGGACCGCGACATTCTCATCGTCACCGTTCCGACGCCCGTCGACCAGTACAATCGCCCGGATCTGGCACCGCTTCATGGGGCCTGCACAACGGTCGGCAGGGCCATGAAACGCGGCGCGATCGTCGTATGTGAATCCACCGTGTATCCCGGCTGCACCGAGGAAGAATGCGTACCGATCCTGGAACGCGAAAGCGGCATGAAGTTCAACACGGATTTCTTCTGCGGCTACAGCCCGGAGCGCATCAATCCCGGCGACAAGGAACACAAGCTTACCATGATCAAAAAGATCACCTCCGGCTCGACCCCGGAAGTCGCGGAGATCGTGGATGCGCTGTACAACACCATCCTGAAAAACGGCACGCATAAAGCCAGCTGCATGAAGGTCGCCGAGGCGGCTAAAGTCATCGAAAACAGTCAGCGCGACCTCAATATCGCGTTCGTCAACGAACTTTCCAAGATCTTCCACCTGATCGGCATCGACACCAACGAGGTCCTGGAGGCGGCCGGGACCAAGTGGAATTTCCTCCGGTTCAAACCCGGCCTGGTCGGCGGACACTGCATCGGCGTCGATCCGTACTACCTGACGCACAAGGCACAGGCGCTCGGCTATCTGCCGGAGGTCATCCTCGCCGGACGCCGCATCAACGACGGCATGGGCAAGTACATCG
>JAEEQO010000156.1 GCA_016285335.1 Victivallales bacterium
CTCTTCTCCGAATCCGACATTCTGATTGATGAAGAAGTCAAAAAGAAACTGGGAGTAGATGAAAGAATATACCAATACAACGCCCCCGATGAGGTGGATCCTGTCCGCTCTTATTTTGAACGAGTCGAACCAAAATATCGCAAATACCTTCCAGACGAGAAGGACGAAATACATGAATACTTCTATGATGTTTATTTGCGGCTGTTCAAGACCGAAAAAGGAAGTTATCTCCATTTTGTAGATTATGTGCCGTGATCTTTTCCTTCGACTTCCCCGAATCACTCAAAATTGAACTGACAGAGGTTCTTTCAAAAAAGGAAAAACGACTATGCTTGCCGATCTCATTTTCACAGTCCTTTTGCTGATCCTGCCGACCATTTTGTGGCTCGTGCCGAAGACCCGCCGCAACAACGGAAACTGGCTCATCGCGCTGAAGACCGTCCCGATGGGGATCATTGCCGCCCTCTGGAGCGGCGAGCTGCTGGGAAAGATCGCGCGGATCATCAGCGAACGTCTGGAACGGGATTTCGATTTTTCATTTTGGATTCATCTGGGCGTCGTGCTGGCTGTGGCTTTCCTGGTCATCATCCTGGGCGGACTCTTCATCAAGCGCAGATTCGGCACGAAGAAAAAATACAATCCCGGTCCGTCCATTCTGCTATTCATTCTCGCCTTTCCGCCCGCGTTTCTCTGTCTGTTTGTCATTTCCATTGTGTGTCATTTCACGGATTCCGATTACAAAGGGGACTGGTGGACCTACTGGCTCCCGCGGGAAGGGAACACCGGGATCGCGTTTCAGGAGCAATCCATCCACCCGTTCCTGGCGGAATACAACTACCGGCTCCGTTTTTCGCGCGACGGCGAGCTGTCTTATCAGCTTCTTCTGACGAACACAGGCGGACGCACGCATTTCAATCTTTACCGCCTGAAAGACGGACGGCTGCTGTTCCGCGACAAGATGTGGGACTACCTCGTGGACGTGCAGGGGCCGGAATGCCGTGTGTTCAGACTGGAGACGTTCGAGGAGAAACTGTATGCCGCGCGGATCCCGAACATCAAGATCGACTCGTGGTCTTTCGTGCCGATGCGGAAAGACGACGGATTCGTGATGGAGATGGGCGGGCAGATCGTCCCCGCGGAGGATGTCACCGGCATCCTCGACGGCATGGAGTATTACGGTTGCATTCAGGACCGTTTTTACACTGCCGAGCAGAAACCGGAGGAGAAGATCAAAAAAATGTTCGAGCAGGAGAAGGCCGAAGGAACGCTCTATTATTGATCCGGCAACAAGAACGAGGTGAAACATGAATGAAATCGAAAAAAACAAAACACCCATTTCGAAAAAGGTGTCGATCATCGTTTGCTTCGCGCTTGCATGGTTGATGGTCATTCCGCTTGTCCGGACCCCTGAAAAAACCGTGCTTCATGTTGTTTCCCTGTTTGTCTGCAATCTCTTCCTGGCATTGGGAATCAATCTGTGGTTCTTTCTGAAAAAACGAAGCAGGACTTCTCTGTTTCTGCTGCTTCTCTACGATTTTCTGGTCCTTGTCGCGATGATCGGCTATGTGATCGCGAAAATCGTAATCATTTCCGCAACGCAAAATCCGGGATAAGCAACGAGAATAAGGAACAATTACAATCATGAAATGGTTCGTCATCCTGTATCTTCCTATTCTGTGCATCTCGGTTTTCCTCTTTCTCCGGGCATTGTTCCGATTCATCAAAGTGAAAGAGTTTTTTGGGAACACGCTTCCTGACAACGAAAAGGAATGTATCAACGGGTTTCCCAACTGCTTCCCGAGACATCCGATTTCGGACTATTATAAGGAACACCCTTTGCCTTGGACCAAGGAGACTGTGGACGGGCTTCTGAAACGCAATGAAATCCTTTTGAAATACGACAAGGAGAAAGCGAAACAGCTGATTCTTGCGGAAAAACAATTGTTTTATTCCTTGAATACCGCGGTCATTGCGACGGGGATATTCGCTTTGCTGTTTTTTGTGGTGAAATAGCCATCTGTTCCCCCCATCCCCAGCAGACTAACCTTCCAACGTATCCAATCGTCTTTCACGCTCAACCGCTGACTTCCTGCCCGGAGCCTGCCGGACAGGGGGGTGAGGTTACTTGTTGATGCAGATCGGGATCATTCCGCGCCGAGTTTGATCACGTATTCTTTCGCCTTTTCGTCGCCCTGATCAGCCGCCAGACGGAACCATTTCACAGCCTCGGCCTTGTCCCGTTCGACGCCCTCGCCCACCACATAGCAGCCGCCGAGATTGAATTGCGCCATGTCAAAGCCCTGTTCCGCGGCCTTGTGAAACCATTTTGCAGCCCGTCCAGGTTGTCATCTGCTGTATGCATGCGCGATCATGCACGTGAGCTGATAGGCGGAGAAGATCCCCAGGATAAGATACAGGCAGCAAAGCGCCGTAACCGCCCCCAGGGCGCGGTCCTTGCGCTTGATGGAGATGATGATGTACGGGATCATCGCGACCAGCAGAAACGGGTTGATGAACAGATAAAGGAACACCCAGAGAATTGGCAGGTGCCCGAGCATGTGCAGCGGCAGCAGGATGCCCGGCGCCAGCAGAAGCCGCCGCACTTTTTTCTCCCGGCATCGGAAAAAGAGAATCCAGATCACGATCACGCTGGCAAGGCCCGCCGCGAACGAAAAGAAGAAAGACGGAGCATATTTCGCCAACACTTGCGTCATCCTCTCGACCAATTCCAGGAACGAGTCTTCCTGTGAGGGATCCTGAGCCGCTGTATCCTGCGCGGACAGCGCACCGATCCTGCCGAAAAGCAAAACGACCGCCACGACGGCAAAGACTATATTTCGTCTCATTTTCGTGTTCGACATCATTTCAGGCCCTTTCACGTTGTTGCTGATGGAGGGTTTGAGGAGTCACAACTTTATTATACCACGCCCCAAGCAAATAATCAAGCGGGAAATGCCGGAAATGCAAAGAAAATCATTGACCGAACAACCGCTGACTTCCTTGCCCGGAGCCTGCCGGACAGGGGGAGACGTTTTTGAGGTTCATTATTGATGCTGACCGGGATCATTCCGTTTTGCCGGATTCGAGTTTCTTCAGCGCTTTTTTCGCTTTCGCATGCCCGCGTTCGGCGGCTTCCCGCAGCCATTTCAAAGCCTCGGTCCGGTCCTTTTCGACCCCGTCCCCGTTCAAGTAGCACACGCCGAGATTGTACTGCGCGCTCGAATGCCACCGATCGGCGGCCTTGCGGAACCATTTGACCGCCTCCGCTTTATCCGCATCCACGCCGGTCCCATTCATATAGCAGACGCCGAGTTTGTACTGTGCATTGATTTCTCCCCGGTTTGCCGCGACGAGGAACAGTTCGATCGCCTTTTTCCGGTCCTGCTTTACCCCCTCGCCATCAAAATAACAGTTTCCGAGTTCGAATTGTGCCCCGGCATCCCCCTGGTCGGCGGCTTTGCGGAACCATTCGGCCGCCAGTTTGTGGTTGTAGGGCAGTCCGCCCCTGCCGTTGAAATAAAGCATTCCCACTTCCCTTTGCGCCTGCGCGACTCCCTGGTCGGCGGCCTTGCGATACCACTTGGCGGCCTCCGTATCGTCCGGGAATACACCAAACCCGAGGGTATAGCAATACCCCATTTCATACTGCGCTTCCGGGTGCCCCTTCTCGGCGGCTTTGCGAAGCCATTTCACAGCTTCCTCCAGTTCGGACTTCCCGTTGGGGGCAGAGTGCAGGCAGGCGTAGCCGTACCGGTACTGCGCCTCGACATCGCCCTGTTCGGCAGCCGCGCGGTCCCTTTTGTTCTCAAGCTCGCGCAACACCCGTGCCGTGTAGGACCATTTCGCCGCCTCTTCCGGGTTCTCTTCCACGCCGATCCCATGCAGATAACAGCCCGTGAGGAAGTCTATGGCTTTCATGTACCCCTCTTCGGCGGCTTTGCGGATCCATTTGACCCCTTCCGCCTCGTTCTTCTCCGCGTCGACGCCGTTGACATAGTAGTATCCGAGCCGGTACATGGCGGAGGGATCGCCCTGATCGGCGGCTTTGCGAATCCATTTGACCGCCTCGGCGGCATCTTTTTTCACGCCGTCGCCTTTGTAATAGCACAGGCTGAGATTGAACTGCGCTTCCACATGGCCCTGTTCGGCCGCCTTGCGGAACCATTTGACCGCCTCGGCGGCGTCCTTTTTCACCCCGATGCCTTTCATATAGTAACAGCCGAGGTTATTCTGCATTTTCGCATCGCCCTGATCGGCGGCTTTGCGGATCCATTTCACAGCCTCGATCAAGTTTCTGTTCTCGCCGTAGTCGCCGTAATACTCCACGAGCCGTTTCTGCGCCGCCAGATCGCCCTGTTCCGCCGCCTGGCGGATGGCTTCGATGTTCTCCGCTTTCTCCTGTGCTCCCGCCTGAACGGACTGCACGGGTTCACCGGGCGCGCTGTCGTCCGCGGCAAATGCGGCGACAGCCGGAAAAACGGCGGCGAGGCAAACGAACATTCTGCTGATGATTCGTGACGACATACTTACTGTCCTTTCACGTTGTTGCTGATGGCGGGTTTGAGGAATCACAACTTTATTATACCACATCTTTTAAGAAAAAACAAGGGCAACATGGATGAAAATGACGGGAATCGTCCTTCCTGTTCACCCGCCGACTTCCTGCCCGGAGCCCCTCATGGCTTCAGCGCTAATGTTTGTCAAGCCGTATTTTATAATATTGCGCTGTTTTGTTTTGCAGCTTTGAGCTGTTCTGCTTTTTGTTTTTGCGCTATTGCTCTTTGTAATCTTGCGCAAATGTGCTTGATGAGACAAGATAACACAGGAGTCGGCTTTGACTTGTGGACTGCCCGTCGGGTCTTCTCTGCCCGACGGTATTTTCGGCAGGCGTTATTCTCTGGGCAAATTGAACGCGGTCACGAGGTCTTCGACCTGGGCGTCGGTGATCGGACGGAGGCCGCCGAACGAACGCGCCGCGATCGCCGCGACCGCGCTGTATTCTGTGACTTCGAGACGGTCGAACGCCTCCAGCGGGGTGCGTCCGCAGGTCAGCACGGCGTCGTTTTGAACGAGTACGACCGGATGGCGCGGCGAGAGCGTGCGGGCGACCGTTTCGGGCGCGGCGAGGGCGTCGTCGAACGAAAAAGCGGGCGTTTCGCGGAGCTGGATGAAGCTTTCCGGGATCACGCGCGGATTGAACTCGGCGTGCGAGATCAGGTAAGCGCCGATGGCGGGCGGATTCGCGGCGCAGACGGCGTTCAGCGCGGGCTGTGCGTCGAACACCATCTTGAAGAACCATGTGCGCGGATCGGGCGTCTTCCCCGCCTCGAACTTCGTGCCGTCGATGAGCACGAGCTCGTCGGGCTGAAGGTTCGCACGGTCGCAGTCCGCTGGCGTGACCAGAAACTTGTCGCCGTTAATGCGGACCGCGTAGGACCCGGACGCGCCGGTGAAGAGTTTCTGGCGGACGCAGCGGCGGACGAGCGCGGCGGTCGTGGCGCGGAGTTCGAGCTCGGCGCTGGAACGCGGCCCCGGCGCGAACGCCGTGAACGCGGTGTTCTTGTCCTCGGAATACGCAGCAATCTGAGCGTCCGTGAGCGGTTTTGCGCCGCCGAGGAGCGACGCCTGATAGATGGTGCGGGCGCAGAAGTCGAGCGTTTCGAAGCGCAGATAGGCTTCGAGCAGATTCTCCCCGCCGAGGCATACGCCGTGATTTTCCAGCACGACCGTGCGCGGTCCCTGCGCGAATACGGCGGAGATCTTTTTGCCGAGGGCATCGCTGCCGGGGACGTCGTACGGCGCGAACCCGACGTCGCCGCAGAGCATTTTCGTGCGCGGGAAGACGGCGGTGTCCGGCACGATCCCGGCGATGCTGAACGAGACGAGCGCCGGCGGATGCGCGTGCAGGATCGCCTTCACGTCGCGGCACATTCTGAAGATGCCGCTGTGGAACGGGTATTCGCAGGAGGGCTTGTGCGGGCCGGAGATACAGCCGGAAGCGTCCACGCGCATGATGTCGGCGGGCCGGAGCGAGCCTTTGTCGATGCCGGACGGGCTGATCCACATGTCGCCGTCGGGGTCGAGGACGGACAGATTGCCGCCGCTGGTCGTGGTCATGCCGTTATCGTAGATGCGGTTCATGATGGCGACGATCTGTTCGGCGGGGTGAAGGTATTCGAACGGTGTCATGTGCGGCTCCGGGAGAATGTTTTTGAGTTTGAAAACGTGCGGAATTTCAGTCTTCGAAGAGCGGGGTCTCGGTGATGAACCCGGTCATGATGCTGTGGGTGAGGAGGCGGCCCTCGTCGTCGTAGACGTTCACGTCGAAGACGCCGGTGCGGCGGGTGCGGGAAACGACCTTGGCTCGGGCGGTGAACTTCGCGCCGGGGACGCCTTTGCCGGGCTTCAGGAACGCCGTGGTGGTGTTCATGCCGACGGCGCGGAATCCGAACGAATGGATCGCGGCGGCGAACGCGAAGTCGGAGAGGGTGAAGAGCGCGCCGCCCATGATGATGTTCATGCCGTTGAAATGGCGGTCGGTCGCGGTCAGGACGGCCTCGCTGGCGCCCTCTTCGAGGCGGGTGATCGCCATGCCGTTTTCTTTGGCGAAATGGTCGTTGTCGTTGAAGAATTTGAGAATGCGGTCGTACATGTGCATCGTCTCCTTGATAAAATGCAAATGAAATACCTTACCGCGAAAACGCCGAAAATCAAATCATTTTCCGAAAATACGCCCGAAAAAAACGGAAAACGGGTTGCATTCCCGCATTCCGGGATTAAATTATAAGGTATCACGAAAGACCACCAGACAAAAGGAGACAGATCCATGAGATTTTCAGCCATATTCGTTTTCGCCGCGGCCGTGCTCGCCGCACCGTTCGTTTCCGCTCAAACCGCACAGTCCGCCGCCGCCACGCCGCAGCCGGTTTCCGCCTCGTCCGCGACCGGAACCGC
Organism: Victivallales bacterium; assembly: GCA_016285335.1. The sequence continues at coordinate 6,955 of JAEEQO010000156.1, forward strand.
CGCAGCGACACGGACCGCCTCGACCGGCACTCGCCGCGACATCGTGTCCTACGTGGAAGAGCTCGCGGGCAATACCGCAGCCCAGCTCCGTGCCGTACAGGACGAGAACGCCGAGCTCGAAACGCGCGTGATCGAGCTGGAACGCAGGCTCGCGGCGCTTCAGGAGACGAACCAGAAGCTCCTGAGCGAGATCGCCGCCGTGAAACGCCAGTCCGCCGCTGACGCCGACGCCCGCGAGGCGCAGATGAAGGCGATCCTCTCCAAG
>JAEEQO010000006.1 GCA_016285335.1 Victivallales bacterium
CGGTGCGACTGCATCCTTCGGCGGCGGCGGCAACAACCGCGGCGGCAACACCGGCGGCTTCGGCGGCGGCGGCAACAACCGCGGCGGCGCGACCACTACGACCCGAGCAGGCGGCAACAACCGCGGCGGCAACACCGGCGGCAACAACCGCGGCGGCCGGGGCGGCAGATAATCCCCCGTCACACGATCTCAACCAATTTACCCGATTCACGAAACAAACAAAAAAACCGGCCCTGCCGGGAACAATTACATAAGAAACGGAACCTCAAAGATGAAGAGACAGATTTGCACAACCCTCACCGGTGCGGCATTCGCTTCCCTCCTGCTCGTGTTACCTCAGGTGACGAGCGCGGCCGACGAAGCGGAAGAGTCCGCTGCTTCCACCCAGGCGGAGGGCGCGGCATCCCCCGCAATCGAACAGATCAGCGAAGGCAAGATCCTCGAAGACAAGGATAACGGCAAGATCGTGATCCTGGAGGACCCGAACGCCGAAGAGATCACGGTCGAACAGACTTCGATCGTCACGCCCGGCGAGGACGGCGACGTCGATGTCCGGAACGTCGTGGTCGTGAATGCCCCGTCCGACGAGGTCGCTGATGTCGAGGCCGCGGCCGAAGAGGAGATCGAAGCCTCCGAAAAGGGCGATTCCACCTGGCTGGGACGCTTCTTCGCCGCGATCGGCATGGGCGATGAAGTCGGCGACGGCGAGGGCAACAAGAACGACCCGAACCGCAGGTTCCGTTTCCTCTATCACGACAAGTATGAAGGCGAAGACGTCAAGCTTCTTCCGCAGTCCATCCCCGAGGAAATGATCGTCACGGACCGCGAGGTCTCCCGCGACCTTGCCACTCCCGACCAGATCAATGCGGTCGAAACCCCGGTCGTTCCGCCCAAGAAGGACGAAAAGACCGAGAAGAAGGCGGCCCCGTTCTATGAGATCATCCTCATCGACGAGGAACTGGAAGGCGGCCAGGGCGGCGATGCCGAAATCGCCGTGAACATCGTGTTCAACAGCGCCCCGATGATGGACGTCATCCCGGCATTTGCGGACGCCCTCGGATTCAACTTCGTGATCGACACCGACATCCGCAGCTTCGTGACCCTGAACCTGAACTCCACGATGACGAAGCGCGACCTGTGGGCCGCGTTCGCCACCCTCATTGAAAACGCCGGCGTCGGCGTCTCCGTCGAAAACTCCGGCGCGAGCACGATGCTCCGCATCCTCCCGCTGAACCGACTCGGCCAGCGCGCCAAACTCGAAGAATCCGAAATCTGCTTCTATCCGCTGAAATTCGCCAGCGCGCAGGAAGTCATCAACCAGATCCGTCCGTTCCTCGGCAGCACCGCGACCTGCATCCAGGTCCAGCGCCCGAACGCCGTGCTCCTCTGCGACTACAGAGACAACATCCGCAAGCTGAAAGACCTCCTCGACATCCTCGATGAAAACCCGCGCACCAAGTGGCCGCGCGTGGTCGTCCCCTGCGAGAACATCCTCCCGAGCAAGATCGCCGAAGAACTCCGCGACGTCCTCCCGACCCTCGGATTCGTGGTGCGGCAGCTCAATGAAAACAACGAGCAGCCCGGCTCCGTGAAGATCACGTCCATCGACCGCCTGCAGCTCATCATCGCCAGTGCGGCCACCGAGGAAGCGGCGCAGGAAATCCGCAACTGGATCGAGATCCTCGACGGCACGATCTCCCTCGACCAGGAACGCATCTTCGTCCACAAGGTCATGTACACCAAGTCCGAGCAGCTCATGCAGGCCCTGGCTGTCCTCTACAACATGACCGGCACCTCGCTCACCATCGACGACGACGGCAGCAACCGTACGCAGAACGTGAACGGCACCGGCACCACCCGTACGAACAACAACAACCGTAACAACAACTACAGCACGGAATACAGCTCGACCACGACCGACCAGAAGTCCAACGTGTTCGAAACGCCCGTGAGAATCTTCTCCGACGGCGCCCTGAACCGCCTGGTCATCCGTACCACGCCGAGAACCTACGCCTCCATCAAGGCGCTCCTCGACCGTCTCGACGTCGTTCCCGCGCAGGTCCTCCTGCAGGTCACCGTCGCCGAAGTCACGCTCCAGGATTCCACGCAGTACGGCCTCGAACTCGCGGCCGCCAGCAGCTGGGGCGGCGAGACGATGCAGATGGGTTCGCACTGGGGCGGCCTCAGCCCGGACATCGATGCTGCCGGCATCAACAGCCGCCAGACCGGCTACACCTTCATGCTCGCCGACCCGAGCGACCCGAGCAACAAGATCGGCTATCTCCGCGCCTACGCCGGCGACAGCAAGTTCAAAATCATCTCCAGTCCGCAGGTCCTGGTCTCCAGCAACACCGAAGCCACGATCAACGTCGGCGAACAGACGCCGTACGTGGGCAGCACGGTGACCGACACCAGCAGTTCCGGCTCCCTGCTCACCAGCACCTCCTTCAAGGATTCCGGTATCAAGCTGGTCGTGACCCCGCAGGTCACCAGCACCGACCTGATCTCCCTGAAGATCAACCAGTCGCTCTCCGCCGCCACCATGATGACGGTCTCCGACACGACGCAGGCGCCGAAGCTCTCCACCCGTGAAGTCCAGACCTACATGACGATCCACAACGGCCAGACCATGATCATCGGCGGCCTGATCCAGGAAGACGGCAAAGACGAGCTCGAATCCCTGCCGTTCCTCAACGAGATCCCGTTCATCCGCAGACTCTTCGGCAACACCGACTCCTACCTCAACCGCACCGAGATCCTCATCATGATCACCGGCCACATCATCAACGAGAAGAGCCGTGTGGAAGACATGATCCGCCGTTACAACGACGCCCTCGAAGCCATCAACGATTTCGAAGACAACCTGGGCAGCTCCGCCGACGGCACCTACAAGAAACCCAGCTCCCGCATGTTCACGCTTGACTACTGAGGACCGCCACAATGAACGAAAACATCTCATTTGCCGGTTTGCGGGCCAAACTCCGTGAGCGCCTCGCCGCGCTCGCGGAGGAATATCCCGCCGCGGACGCCACGGCGGCGGACCTCCGCGACGCGGATTCCGGCCTCGTCAGAGCGGGCACCATCAGCGAACAGCAGCTGACGGAGATCTATTCCGAGTGCTACGGGATCCCCGCACCGGACGAGAACGACATCCGGCAGCCCGATCCGTACCCGAACGCGCCGCAGGAATTCCTGAACGCCAACCTGTGCGTCCCCTACGAGTGGTCCGACGAAAACAAGACCATGGTCTTCCTGGTCGCCGACCCGTACTCCATCGAACACATCACGTTCCTGGTCAGCAAAAGCTGGCACATGACCGTCAGCTTCCAGTTCGTCCGCCGGACGTTCCTGGAACGCATGCTCTCCCGTCTGCAGAACATCGACGAGGAGGAGCAGTTCCACGAATCCGACGACGAAGCCTCCCTGCGCAGCATGGCCGGCGAGGCGAAGATCGTCCGCCTCGTGAACGACATCTTCACCCGCGCGCTTGAAGACGGCGCCAGCGATATTCACGTGGAACCCGGCGAAGACGCCGTCGTGGTGCGCTGCCGAATCGACGGCGTGCTCCGCGAGATCATGAGCTGCCCGCTCAACCAGTTCCCCGCCATCGCGTCCCGCATCAAGCTGATCGGCGGCCTGAACATCGCCGAAAGCCGTCTCCCGCAGGACGGCCGCACCAACGTGAAACTCGGCCACGAGGAACTGGACATGCGTATCAGTACGCTGCCCATCCTCACCGGCGAATCCATCGTGCTCCGACTCCTCAACCAGGACGCCCTGACGTTCGACCTGAAGACGCTCGGCATGTCGGAAGCCAACCTCCGCGACTTCGAGAAGCTCATCAGCATCCCGTACGGCATCATCCTGGTCGTGGGCCCCACCGGAAGCGGCAAGACGACCACGCTCTACAGCGTGATCAACCAGCTGAACGACAACAAGAAAAAGATCATCACCATCGAAGACCCCGTCGAATACAAGACGGCCGGTCTCTGCCAGATGCAGGTGAACGAAAAGATCGGCGTGACGTTCGGCGCGGGCCTCCGCTCCATCGTGCGTCAGGACCCCGACATCATCCTCGTCGGCGAAATCCGCGACCGCGAGACCGCCGACATCGCCATCAACGCCGCCCTTACCGGCCACCTGGTGCTCAGCACTCTGCACACCAACGACGCCGTCGGCGCCGTGACCCGACTCCTCGATATGGGCGTCGAGCCGTTCCTCGTTTCCTCCGCGCTTTACGGCGTGCTGTCCCAGCGTCTCGTCCGCAAGATCTGCACCGTCTGCGGCGGCTCCGGCTACATCGGAGTCCCGAGAGGCCAGAAGGGCGACATCACCAACCGCTGCAAGCGCTGCGGCGGCACGGGGTTCAAGGGACGCTCCGGCGTCTTCGAGCTCCTGACCGTGACGGACGACCTGCGCGCGGCCGTGATCCGCGAAGAGGACAGCAGCGTGCTGCAGAGCATCGCCGTCAAGCACGGCATGCGCACCTTGCGTCAGGACGCGGACGAAAAGGTCCGCCTCGGCATCACGACGATGGAAGAAGCCAACCGGTCCGTAGCGGACATGTAACGACGGGAGAAAAGCCGCATGGGTCTGTATAAATATTTGGCGTCCTCGGGGCGTGACAAGCCGGCCGAGGTGCTGATCGAGGCCGACAACCAGAACGAAGCGCTCAGCAAGCTCCGTTCCCGCCGCCTGATCCCGATCCAGTATCTCGGCGAAGCCTCGATGAATTCGGGCGGCAAGCTGAAGGTCTTCGGAAACAGCGGCATCGACACGTTCGCGTTCACCCGTCAGCTTTCCCCGCTGCTGAGTTCGTACATCCCGCTGGAACGCGCCCTGGCGATCATCGCCGAGGGCTCGGACGATCCGCGGCAGAAATCTTTCGTGAACAACATGCGCCAGGGACTTCACGAAGGCAAGAAGTTCTCCGAACTGATCCGTTCCCAGGGCTCGCTCTTCCCCGACTACTACGCGAACCTGATCGAATCCGGCGAAGAGTCCGGCTGCCTGCCCGAAGTGCTGGTCCAGCTCTATAAGTTCATGGGCGAGACGCGCGACCTGAAGGGGTTCATCGTGTCGAACTCGATTTACCCCTCCGTGATCCTGGGTATCGTGCTCATCGTGGTGATCCTGCTGTTCACCGTGTTCGTGCCGAAGTTCGCGAACATCTTCGCCGACATGGGCCGCGAGACGCCGCCCTCCCTGAACCGCCTGCTGGCGTTCAGCGCATTCGCGAAATGGGCGTGGTGGATCATCCCGCTGCTGATCGTGGCGGGCTGCCTCCTCTACATCCAGATTTTCGGCAAGAAACAGTTCGACTACGTGACGAGCAAGCTGAAGCTGAAGATCCCGCTGATCGGGCGCATCATCTCCGACCTTGAGATGTGCCGCTACATCCGCACGCTGTCGATCATGAGCGCGAACCACGTGGAGATCATCCGCACGGTGAAGATCGCCGGCCGCATCATCCACAATCCGGTCGTGGCGGAGCCCTTCCAGCCGATCGCCGACAAGCTGAAACAAGGCCAGAAGCTCTCCGCCACGCTTCAGGGCAACCCGTACGTGCCGCGCGAGACCGTGCCGATGCTCCGTGTCGGCGAGGAATCCGGCAACGTGAGCGACATGCTGGTCCGCATCGCCGACAACCTCGAAAGCGACACCCGCGCGAAGATCAAGCGTCTGCTGAGCCTGTTCGAGCCCGCGGTGATCCTGCTGCTCGCATCGGTTGTGCTCCTGGTCGTCGTTTCGATCTTCCAGGCCATGATGGACCTGAACGCCGTCGAATGAAGCAAGACATGAAAACACGGTTCTGAAATCAAAATATCCAATCCATCAAAGGAGATACTCCCTATGAAAACGCAAAAACAACGCCGCAGAGTTACGCCGTTCACCCTCATCGAAGTCGTGGTCGTGATCGTGATCCTGGTCACCCTGGCGTCCGTCGCCACCCCGATGTACATGAGATATATCAAGAAAGCCAAGATCTCGACGGCAACGACCCAGATCAAGCTCATCGACGACGCTCTCCAGCAGTACAAGCTCGATGTCGGCACCTATCCGTCCGACCTCCAGGGCCTCATGGAAAATATCGACCAGTCCGAAAAGTGGGACGGCCCCTACATCAAGCCGAAAGTGCCGCTGGATCCCTGGGGCTTCGAATACCAGTATATCTACCCCGGCGAACACAACCGCGGTGAATTCGACCTCTACACCTTCGGCGCCGACGGCCAGGAAGGCGGCGAGGGCGAAAACGCCGACCAGAACAACTGGGGCGGCGATTCCTACAGCGACAGCGACAGCAACAACTACTGATCCGTTATCCATCATCCCCCGCAAGCCGGGAGTCCAGCGTGAAAAAGTCCAGACGTAATCCATTTACACTTGTCGAAGTCGTGGTCGTGATCGTGATCATGCTTGTGACCGGAGGGATCGCGATCTCCACCATGCGCACGGACTCCACGGCACGCCTCATCCGGAACTCCACGAACGAGTTCCGTTCGCTGTGCTCCCGCGCCCGCTACAAGGCAATGGAGATGAGCGAGGACCGTCTGGTCGTGTACGTGCCCGAAGAACACATGTTCTATCTGGCGCGTCCCGTGGCGAACGAGGAGGAAGCGATGGAGTACGAGTTCGGATTCGTGATCCAGAGGACCATGAAATGGGCGCTGCCGGAGGAGTTCGAGCTCGCGACCGACAACAGCGACCCGATCGAGGTGTTCCGATTCTATCCGGACGGCGGCGCTTCCGGCACGTCGTTCAATCTGGCGTGCAAGGGCCATTCCGTGGCGATCGGAGTCGCGAAGCTCTCCGGTTCGGTCGTGACGTACGAAAGAGGCGAGGGCGAACAATGAAAGGCCGTGTCCGTATGCGGAGCGTGAAGGGATTCACGCTCATCGAAGTCATCATCGCCATCGGCATCCTGGCGATCTCGCTCGCCTCGCTCTTCCAGATCATCGCGTCCTCGCGCGCCCGCATCGCGAAAGCCGACGAGGGCTGGCATCACATGCACATGCTGACCCAGGCCGCGGAATACGTGCTGCTGCACGATTCGACCGTCGACGACATCGACGAGGATTTCTTCCCGTACCGGGATTACGAAGTCCGCATCAGCTACGACGACGTCGTCGACGACCAGATCGACGAGGATTTCATGTCTATCGAGGGGCAGCTCCCGCTGCAACTCTGCACCATCGAACTCAGAAGCTTGAAGTCGACCGGCAAGGACACCGTCGGCATACTTGAAATCGAGAGGATCATCTACGACGATGAAGGCTTTGAACCGGAATAAGACTGGCCGGATTCGCCGCAGTTACTTCACTTTGATGGAGCTCGTCGCGGCGGCGGGCATCATGCTTTCTGTCGCGGGCATCATCGCGTTTGCCTCGCGCTCGTTCTTCCGCGCCCTGGCGTCCGCGGAACGCGTCTCCGCCCAGCTTCAGATCTACCTGAACATCGACCAGCTCATGGACGGCTGTTTCCGCAACATGATCCCGTTCAACTGGGAGACCACCGACGTGAACGACGACACCTTCCAGGTCTTCGACGGCCTGGAGGACAGCATCCACTTCACGACGCTGCGGCGTTCCTACGACGACATCGGCGGCAACCTGTTCTTCGTCCGCGTCTACGTCGAGGACGACGAGCTCATCGCCGAATACAGCAAGTTCCCGCGCCTGCCGTGGTACGACGACGATGAAGACCTGATGCCCTACGACCGCGAAGTCCTCGCCACGGACGTCGACGAGATCTCCTTCTTGTACGCCGGTGCGGAGGACAGCACGATCGTCTGGCTGGATGAATGGGACCGCGAAGAGTACGACTTCATCCCGCTGGCCGTGCAGATGACAGTGAAATGGAAAGACGGGACGGAGGAATGCTGGCTCCGCAGAACGGCCGCGTCCGGCGGCAACAGCGTGTACGGCGCACTTCAGGAGATCGACGAATGACGAAACGCAATATCATGAAACGCATCCGGCGCCGCGGGGAATCGGGCATCGCCCTGATCTCCGTGCTGCTGCTGATCGCCACCGGCTCGCTCCTGGCGCTGATGGTCATGTCCATCTCGAAGACCACGTCGTTCACCGTGATGCCGTTCCTCCAGCTCCAGCGCAGCTACTACGTGCTGGAAGGCATGGCAGCGCGCATCCAGTTCCTGATTTCCGCCGACCGCGAGCTCTACGGCAATCCGCAGCAGCTGAACGTCGACAACTACAGCGAATACGACACCGACCGCTATCTGCCGGACGCCGTGCCGCATTACATGGACTATTACGGCACTCCGATCGTCTTCACGATCAAGGATGCCGCCGGTCCGGTGAACCTGCAGGGCACGAACTTCCAGGGCGCGCTCCAGCAGTTCCAGAACTTCGTCGACGAGGAAAACGACTTCACCGATCTGCTGGAAGTCCTCAATTACCTCATCACCGACTACATCGACACGGACGATTCGCCGACCGACACCGACAGCTGGGAGGCGGACGAATACGACGAAGCGGGCATGACGCCGCTGCCGCGCAACGGCGCGATCACGGACCGCAATGAATTCGCCTACATCCCCGGGATCACGGACCTCTTCCCCATCGACCAGGACGGCCGCCTGTCCTACATCCGCCTGATCCCGCCCGCGGTCTCGGGCGTCACCATCGACGGCAACCCGGACATCTTCGGCGTGACCGACGAATGGCTTTACGATGCGTGCGACCTGGATCAAAGCGATCTGGAGGACCTCAAACAGGCAATCGCGGACTTCCACTCCGCCGACCGCGTCCCGCTCTCCGAAAGCCTCTCTTCCGATTCCACCGTGATGACGAAGATCAACAACTACGTCCGCTGGAACGCCTCCGGCGTATACACCGTCATCATCCGCCCCGCCGTGACCGACGAGTACGGCAACGAGCTGGAGAAGAAAGTCCCCGGCAGACGCCTCGTCTTCACCTACACCCCCACGGCAGTCTCCGGCGCCACGAACGGCTTCGTCCAGTTCTACGAGTGGATGTTCTTCTGAGCTGTCGGCCGCAACGATTTGGCACCCCCTCCCGCGTGTGCGCGAGCGAAGCCGCGCACTACTGTAGTCAAGGGCTTGCCCTTGTGCCGTCGCGGAGCAAGGCACTATATCGGCACACGAAGTGTGTGCCGTTGCGAAGCAAGGCACTATTTTGGCACACGAAGTGTGTGAAAAATCGCGAAAAAAACGTTTTCCGGCTTGATTTTTCCCGGATTCGAGGATATAGTAAATAGAACACAAACCATGGCGTGATGGTCGAGCGGCTAAGGCAACGGTTTGCAAAACCGGTTCTGGTGGGTTCAACTCCCACTCACGCCTCCAATTCGCCCCCTCCTTGAGGCGACAGGGCTTCCCCCTCATTTTCCCTGCCGCCTCTTTTTTATTTTTCGGGAAAAGAAGCCTCCATTGTCGCAGAGCCATGCCGGCGCATCTTCCTGTCCCTCGAATTCGCCTCAACCAGAATCCGCCCGGAACATGAATGACCGAACTTACATCGCAATCGACCTGAAATCGTTTTACGCCTCGGCGGAATGCGTCGACCGCAAGCTCGACCCGCTGACCACGAACCTCGTGGTCGCCGACCTGAGCCGGACGGAGAAGACGATCTGCCTGGCCGTGTCCCCCTCGTTGAAGGCGGTCGGGATCCCCGGGCGCGCACGCCTGTTCGAGGTCGTGCAGAAGGTCCGCGACGCCAATACGGCGCGCCTGAACCATGCCCCGAACGGGAAGTTCACCGGCAAGTCCAGCAGCGCCGTCGAACTGAAAAAGAATCCCTCGCTTGAGCTGGACTACATCGTGGCGGTGCCGCGCATGGGGCGCTACATGGAGGTGAGCTCGACGATCTACGGCATCTATCTCAGGCACGTCGCGCCGGAGGACATCCAGGTGTATTCCATCGACGAAGTGTTCATCGACGCGACCGCGTACCTGAAACGCCTCGGCATTGCCGCCCGCGAGTTTACCATGATGCTTGTCCGCGAGGTCCTCGCCGAAACGGGCATTACGGCCACTGCCGGGATCGGGACGAACCTGTACCTCGCCAAAATCGCCATGGACATCGTGGCAAAGCACATCCCGGCCGACAAGGACGGCGTCCGCATCGCCGAGCTGGACGAGCGGAGCTACCGCGAAAAACTCTGGGCGCACCGCCCTCTCACGGATTTTTGGCGCATCGGACGCGGCTACGCCCGGCGGCTCGAGTCGCGCGGGATGCGGACGATGGGCGACGTGGCGCGGATGTCCGTGCGGAACGAGGATGTCCTGTACCGGATGTTCGGGGTAAACGCCGAGCTCCTCATCGACCATGCGTGGGGCTGGGAACCCTGCACGATGGCGGAGATCAAGGCGTACAGGCCGGAAAGCAGCAGCGTCAGTACCGGCCAGGTGCTGAAGGAACCGTACGCGTTTGACAAAGCGCGTCTCGTGGCGAAGGAAATGGCCGACATGCTCGTGCTCGGCATGGTCGAAAAACACCTCGTTGCCGACCAGGTCGTCCTGATGGTCGGGTACGACACATCGAATCTCGCCACGCCCGAACTCCGGGCGAACTATACCGGCGCGACCCGGATCAACCATTACGGCCGCGAGGTGCCGAAAGAGGGCCACGGCTCGGTCAATCTCGGCAAACACACGTCATCGTCCCGGCTCATCGTCGAAGCCGTTGACGCGCTGTTCGGGCAGGTGGTCGATCCGGATTTGCTCGTGCGCCGCATCACGGTCACGGCAAACCACGTCCTGGACGAGACCGCTGCGGAGCTGCCGCCGGACGACGACGAACAGCCCGACCTTTTCACCGACAGCGCGGAGGCCGCCAGACAAAAAGCATGGGAGAAAGCCGTTGCCGACCGGGAAAAACGGCTTCAGCATACCATTCTCGACATCAAGCACAAGCTCGGCAAAAACGCGATCCTGAAGGGCATGGACCTGCTGGACGGCGCGACGACGAAGGAACGCAACACCCAGGTCGGCGGCCACAGAGAGTGAATCCCTGCCAATATGGACGGCAGATTGTGTCGCATCAAAGAATATTCCGTATTTAATGATATAATAAGAATGGAGTCGAAATGCAATCCGTCGATCTTTCCGTCATGCGATAACGGGCGATTTGTCATGTTGCAGCGATTCATTGTCAATGAGTTGACGAAGTGACGGATCAGTTTGACGGTTTGTCCGTCAATTCCATCTGTCTTGCTATTCTCCGATATGCGATTTGTTTTGTTGTTATAAAAAAGGAAAAAGAAAAAGCAAGCTTTGCTACGCATGTTGCTCCCGCCCCCTTCCCGATCCGGGTATGAAAAAAGCTCTCCGTTTGACTGGAGAGCTTGAGTGCAACACACATAGTGTGCTGATACAGTGTCCGGCTGCGCTCGGACATGGACAGGCGGACGAACCGCCCATCCGGTAAAATGAAGCTTACTCGGCTTTGGCTTCTTCGGCCTTCGGGGCTTCTTCAGCTGCCGGAGCTTCTTCCTTCTTCGCCTTGGCCTTGACGGGCTCGTTGAGGAGCTGGATCAGGCACATCGGGGCGGAGTCGCCTCTGCGGGCGGGCATGTGGATGATGCGGGTGTATCCGCCGGGACGGTCCGCGAAGCGGGGTCCGAGTTCGTCGAAGAGCTTCTTGAGGACGAGCTTCTTGGTCTGGGCAAATTCGGACGGGGTGTTGATTTTCAGCTTGGCGTAAGCGAGACGGCGCTTGTGGTCGCCGCCGGCCTTGGCCATGGTGATGAGACGTTCCACGAAGCGGCGGAGTTCCTTCGCGCGGATCGTGGTGGTCTGAATGGATTCGTGTTCGATCAGGCTGCATGCGAGATTGACAAGCATGGCCTTGCGATGGCCGCAGTTGCGGTTGAGTTTAGCAGTATGTACGAGGTGGCGCATGATATTAGCCTTCCGCTTTGTTCTTCACGGCCTTGGCGCGTTCGGCCTCGGCTTGAATAGCGTTTTCGAGTTCTTCGGAGAGGGGCATTCCGAGGGAGAGGTTCAACGTGGCAAGCTTTTCCTTGATCTCGTCGAGGGACTTCTTGCCGAAGTTGCGGTACTTGAGCATCTTGGATTCCGTCTTGAGGCAGAGTTCGCCGAGGAGCTTGATGTCCGCATTGTTCAGGCAGTTCTGCGCGCGGACGCTGAGCTCGAGGACTTCGACGTCCTGCGTGAGGAGCTTGAAGCGCTTCATGTCCTCTTCGGAGATCGGATTGTAGACGTCGGAATCGGCGGCATGGCTGCCGAGGAACGGACGGAGATGGTCCTTGAGGATCCTCGCGGCTTTTTCAAGCGCGTCCTGCGGCGTCACACGGCCGTCGGTGTGGATCTCGATCGTAAGGCTGTCCATTTCGGTCTCCTCGCCGACGCGGGTGGCGCTGACCTGGTAGCGGACGTACGTGATCGGGCTGAAGAGGCAGTCGATCGCGATGGTTCCGAGGGGCTGGTCGGGGCGTTTGTTGCGTTCGGCGGGCTTCCAGCCGCGTCCCTTGGTGACTTCGAGTTCGCAGCGGAACGGGCAGTCCTTGTCCAGGGTGCAGATGAGCTGGTCGGGATTGAGGATCTCGACGGTGCCTTCGGTGATGATGTCGCCCGCGGTGACGGGGCCGGCTTTCTTCTTGCGGATCTCGAGGACCTTGACCTGATCGGAGTTCAGATTGAGCTTGACCTTCTTCAGGTTGAGGATGATCTCGGTGACGTCTTCGATCACATGCGGAAGCGTGGAGAATTCGTGCGTGGTGCCGTCGAAACGGACCGCGGAGATCGCCGCGCCCTCGAGCGAGGAGAGCAGCACCCTGCGGAGCGCGTTGCCGATGGTGTGTCCGAATCCGCTCTGGAACGGAGCGGCGGTGAACTTGGCATAGGTGTTCGTCGCGCTTTCTTCGTCAATGACGATCCCTTTGGGCATCGGAAATGGGGAAACAGAAACCATATTGAAGTACCTCCGGTATGTATGTTGACTGGTTTATCGGTTCGGGGTTAAGCTGAGGCGCCGGACCACGCCGGCGCGGACAGAATAACGGAAGAACCGTCAGTTGCGGCGGCGCTTCGGGGGACGGCAGCCGTTGTGCGGGACCGGCGTGATGTCCTTGATGCAGCTGACTTCCATGCCGGTGGAGGCGATGCCTCGGACGGCGGATTCGCGGCCGGCGCCCGGTCCCTTGATGCGGACTTCGACGTCCTTCATGCCGAAAGCCTGCGCCTTCTTGGCGGCGTCGACGGCCACGACCTGGGCGGCGTACGCGGTGCTCTTGCGGGAGCCCTTGAAGCCGTTCTTGCCGGAGGAGGACCATGCGATCACGTTGCCGTGGAGGTCCGTGAACGCGACTTTGGTGTTGTTGAACGTGGCGTGAATGAAAGCGATGCCGTTCGGGATGTAACGGCCGGTTTTCTTGCGCTTGTTGTCAACCGCGGGAGTCTCGGCGGCCGGAGCTTCGGCTTCGGCTGCAGCCTGAGTCGCAGCGGCGGTTTCTTTGATTTCGTCGGACATATTGGATCAATGACCTTTTCGTTGTTTCGGTTGCGTGTCTCAGGCGGATTACTTCTTGGCCTTGCCGGCATCGGCGGCCTGGGCCGCGGCCTTGTCGGAGGCGGCGGTGCGGCGCTGGGTCTTGTCGCGGATGGCGCCGACGGTAACGCGTTTGCCTTTGCGGGTACGGGCGTTGGTGCGCGTACGCTGGCCGCGAGTCGGCAGACCTTTCTTGTGGCGGAGGCCGCGATAGCATCCGATCGCCTGGAGACGGCGGATGTTGATCATGATCTCACGGCGGAGATCGCCTTCGACCGTGTAGTCGTTCTGAAGCAGGTTCGTGATGGCCGAAATGTTTTCGTCGGAAAGCTGGCTCGCCTTCAGGTTCGGGTCGATGTTCGCCTTGACGATGATTTCTTCCGCGATCGCGGGACCGATGCCGTAAATGGCCTGAAGCGCATACTTCACGCGCTTGTTCATCGGGATGTCTACACCTAAAATTCTGGGCATGGTGGGTTGTCTCCGTGCTTAGCCTTGTTTCTGTTTGTGGCGGGGGTTGCGGGAGCAGACCACGCGGACCACGCCTTTGCGCTTGATGATCTGGCAATTCTCGCATCTGCGCTTGATAGACGAAGTGACTTTCATTTTCGTACTCCGATAAGTTTGTATGACGTTCGATTCCATGACAGAACGCCCCGGGGTTCATGCTCCGGTTCATTTTGTCATACGTGCGGCTTGTGCTTTGGAATGCGCGGCAATCACCACAATTTGCCGCGAAACACATGGAGCAATTACTATACAGCCCCTCCGTCCCTTTTTCAAACTCGGTCCCGCTTTTTTCGCTTTTTTTTCAGAAAATTTTAATTAAAAGCGAAATAATTCGGAATTATTTGCTTGTTTTGCCGTTTCCCGGAGAGAATTATCAGGTCTGCACAATGATTCATTTCAGCCCGTGTTTTTCTTCAAGGACACTTCAAACTAATACCCGCGTTGGAGGCGGACTATTTCCAACGCGCCAAGCATGGCCATCGCCGCATGCTGAAAACAGCCGGCGATTTTCATGCTGACTCCTTCTTATTTGTTGATAGCGAGAGATTTTAAATTATCACATGTTCGAGGAAAAATCAAGGCGGATCCCTCCTGAATCTTTACAGGTTCAGCCCCTGCCCGACAGGAAGCGTGGTGACCTCGCAGGACAGGCGGGAACGGAGATATTCCGCCGCGTTCTCTCCGGTGCAGTGCATCAGGACAAGGCGTTCAAGTTCAAGCGAGGCAAGATAGGCCGCACGAGGCGATCATCTCGAAGGAGGTCTGGGAGAAAACGCAGAATCTTTTGCAGGTCAACTGCCCGTGTGAGAAAACAAGCCGTAAGAGAATCTTTTTCAGGATTTCCTCCGGCCGACATTGAATCCGTGTAAAAAAACAGCCCTCGAAACCAAACTATCGCTGGCTCCGGGGGCCATTTTCTGCCTCATCCGGCAAGGGTTGCCGTACACCCTTACGGACGCCAGCCGGCTTCCGTCAGCATGGCAGTCATGCGGGCGACACTGCCGCCACGACCTTCTTCCGTGCGGGTTTCCAGGTCGCGCGGATTGAAGCCGCACTCCGCATAGACCGAGTTTGCGCCGGACAGCAGTCCGAGCATGTCGGGTTCGTGGACGGCGATGCTGCCGAGCTCCGGGTTGTCCGCGGAGGCAAGTGCGACCGCGGCAACGATCTGCGCCAGCCTGCGCTTGGAGATTTCGCCATACTGCGCCAGCGGCGAGCCGGGGAAGTTCACGCGAGCCATCGCCGCATGCTGGAAACAACCGAATTCATTGCCGAGGAGGATCGCATCGGAAAGTTCTTCGTTGGTGTGTTCCGGTCCGACAGGTTCGCAGCAGTAGTACCATTTCAAACCCGTCCGGCGAATCGCCGCGATGGTGGCTTTCCGGTCGTCCGGGTTCAACTGGGAATCCGTCCCCTCGCGCAGCCGAAGCACATGATAAGCGCCGGAGACTCCAGCCGCCTTGAATTCGCGCCACCAGCTTTCCGGGCAGTCCCCGATATTGAACACGATCTCCGTTTTCTCCGGGATCACGACACGGACCGCTTCGACGAGTTTGCAGAGAGAGGGGGCGTCGAAGTCGTGCATGCACATCAGGAAAAGCGCTTTGACCTCACCCGAAGCGCAGAACGCCCGCGCCATCTCCACGACCGAAGGAATGTCCAGGTCGATCCGAGTATCCCTGAATACGCCCTCGGAAAAGGAGCAGAACCGGCAGGCGGCAGGACATGCGTGGCGTTCCACTCCAATCTGACCGAGCAGAAGGCTGGTGTCGTGGAAACGTTTGTGGGACAGCGCACTCGCTTCCCGGCGCATGGCTTCGGCTTCAAGCGAATCTTCCGGGATGGAAAGAAGTTCGATCAATTCGTTGCGGGTCATGGGGTGTTTCTTTCTGGTATTGCTGGTTCGATTCATGGAAACGCGAATAAATGATTTAAGAAATAAAATACCACAACATTCCCCAAAAAGCAAGGGAAACGCCTTGATTTCATGTGCTTTTTACTGGCCTATGTGGTATTCGGCTTATTTTTGACAAATCCGCAAATGATAAAAGGGCCAAGTCCTTGAGGAGATGGCCCGTGAAGAATCATTTGTTTTTCAGAATTCAGAAGCCGAAGCTGCCCATGCCGCCGAAGCCGCTGAAACCTCCGAAGCCGCCCTGAGGAGCAGGACCTTCGAAACTGTCGAAGCCGCCCTGAGGAGCAAAGCCGCCGAAACCACCCTGAGGAGCAGGTCCACCGAATCCGGCATCGAAGCCGCCACGGGGAGCAGCGCCGCGTTCGCGATTCTGGCGTCTGCCTTCGTGTCTGCCTTCGCGTCTGCCACGGGGCTGTCTGTCCTGGATCGCGGCTTTCGGAGTACCGAAGTCAGCCTGCGGAAGAGGAGCTGCGCCGAGACCGAAGCCACCCTGCGGAGCAGGAGCGGGACCTATGCCGAAACCTGCCTGCGGAAGAGGAGCTGCGCCGAGACCGAAGCCACCCTGCGGAGCAGGACCGAGGCCGAAGTCAGCCTGCGGAACAGGAGCAGCCCCGAAGCCACCGGTCGGAGCCGGAGCAGCGCCAGGTCCGAAACCTGCATGAGGACCAAACTGAGGCGCTGGTCCGGCAGCGGGTCCACCGAAACCGCCGAAACCGCCGAAGCCACCGAAGCCACCGAAATCACCAGTCGGAGCCGGAGCAACACTGATCCCGAAGCTACCCTGCGGAGCAGGAGCCGGACCACCGGCGGGAGCGCCAAAGCCTAACTGCGGAGTCTGAGCGATGCCGGGAGCACCGAACCCAGTGGAAGGAACAGGTGCTGCGCCAAACCCGATGCCAGCCTGCGGTGCAGGAGCCGGACCAACAGCGGGAGCACCAAAGCCTAACTGCGGAGCCTGAGCGATGCCGGGAGCACCGAACCCAGTGGAAGGAACAGGTGCTGCGCCAAACCCGATGCCAGTCTGCGGGGCCGGAGTGGGGCCAACAGCGGGAGCGTTGCCAAACCCGCCAAATCCACCGAAGCCTCCGAAATCGCCAAATCCGCCAGCGGGAGCGCCGCCGAAGCCTCCGGTCGGAGCCGGAGCAGTGCCAATGCCGCCGAAGCCTCCGGTCGGAGCCGGAGCAGTGCCAATGCCGCCGAAGCCTCCGGCAGGAGTTGTTCCGGGTGTTGTGAAGCCGCCAAAGCCGAAGCCGTTAGCGGGGACAGGACCGGTAGCTGGTGCGCCGCCGCCGAAACCGCCAAAGCCGAAGCCTCCAAAGTCAGCGCCAGGTGCAGTCATTCCGGGTCCATTGAAAACTCCGGCAGGAGCGGGAACGGCTCCCGGTCCCATGCCGGGACCGCCAAAACCGCCTGTGCCGAGCCCCATTCCTCCGCCAAAGCCTTGTGCGTAGGTGTTGACGGACACGATTCCAGTAAGTGCGAGGACGATGAGTGTAGTCATTTTCTTCATAGTCGTTCTCCTTGTTTATTAGGGTTGTAGGATGTTGGACAAGGGGTCCGCAAGTTGTTCCTACGGTGTCCGTTTACGATTCACAGCTGTGTTTTCACATCAATTAACGAATAGCAATATATACATATTGTATTGTATGATTTCATTTTTTGTGTTTTTCTCATTTGCATGTACTATAAAGAATAATTTATTCTATTCATAAACTCAAATCATGCGGAAATACGGACAACAAAAAAGACCAAATCCAAAAGGAAATAGTTTTTGAAAAACTATTTCAATGCCAAGCTCAGAATCCGCAAAAAACGCTTATGCCGCCGAATCCCCCCATCATCGGGTAACCGCTGAAACCGCCCATATGACCAAAGCCGCCCATGTCATTGAACCCCACCATGATCGGGTTACAGCCGCCACTCATGCTGTCCATGCCGAATCCGCCGCCATAAATGTCAAAGCTCATTTCGGGCATGCAGGCAAGATCATTTCCCGGTATTTGGAAATCGGCGATGGAGTTGCTTTCGGCATTCTCCTCTTCCCGCAGAAGAGATTCGAGCATGTCGGCAAGCAAATCCATTTCCGCAAGATCGACAAGCATATCCAGTTCTGTAGAACTTTTGCCTGTGTCCTTATGTGGATCTTTCTGAGCCCAGATTGTTGCCGCTGTCATGGAGACCGCAAGTGCGCAAGTGAGAATCCATTTTGTTGTTTTCATTTTCTTCTCCTTTTATCGCTGGAGTTGAGTCTGAAATGTTGTATTGTCAAATCGTAAAATCAGAAACCGCCGAAACCGCCGAAGCCACCGCCGCCGAAACCGCCCATGCCGCCAGCTCCTCCTCCGAAACCGCCCATGCCTCCGGCACCACCGAAGCCGCCCATACCTCCGCCGAAATCCATGCCTCCTCCGAATCCTCCCATGCCTCCGGCACCACCGAATCCGCCCATACCTCCGCCGAAATCCATGCCGCCTCCGAATCCGCCCATGCCTTCGCCGAAGTCCATGCCCCCGAAACCGCCCATGCCGAAGCCCATATCTCCAAAGCCCCCCATGCCGAAGCCTCCCATGCCGAATCCGCCCATACCGAATCCGCCGTTGGCCGCATTCGTAGAGGAACCCTGCATCGTGAGCTCGATTCGTTCCTGATTGCGGGTGAGCGTGGCGGTCGATGGCGTCACAGCTGCGAGCGTGTAACCGTTCGGGAGTGTTTCGCCTACGCGGAAATACTGCTTATTGGAATTGGAAGCGGTCGCTGCCGTGATGCCGTCTATGGGAAGCCCGTCACGTCCTAAAACCCGCTGCTGATTCTGGTTCTGAAGGAGCGCGATCTGCTCGTTGGCACGGTTCAAACGCTGACGAAGCAATTCGGTCTGCTGAGGCGTGACACCGGGGCTCATTTGCAGAGTTTGAAGCAGGGAAGACAGTTCCGCGCGATTCTCCAGCGCTTCCTGCATCTGCTGTTCCTGAGCAGCCGCAAGTTCTTCGGCATTGGGCGTATTGTTATTGTTCCGGTTGTTGTTATTATTTCGTCCGGGCTGCTGCCACATGTTCATCATCTGCATGCCGCGCTGGAGGATGATCGCCCCCACGACTTTTCCGATGGTGAACGTGCCGACGAGCGTCATGTCGCCGCGATTGACCGGCATGGCAATTGTTCTGGTGTTATTCGCGGTCGTCTTGGGCGCCCGTTCGGGATCGAAGATGTTCAGCGCCACGGTGGTCGCAACCTGATTCTCCGTAGACATGGGCGCGCTGACAAATCCCCAGGGCTGCTGCCACTGCTGTTGCGTCTGCGCGACAGGGGTCGGCTGCGGAGTTGCTGCGCGACGTTCCCTTTTTGCTGTCGTGGCGACTTCCGCTTCGACCGAAGGTTCGCTCAACCATTCGTATGCGTTGAAGCACACGAAGGTCGCAAGGATCAAGTTGGCAAAAATCAGGACATGTCTCATTCCTGTTCTCCTTATAAATTGGCTTGGGGCAGCACGCTCCGTTTCGCGGGGGTGAGGCAGAGGCGGAAACAGCTGCGGGGTGCTGATCGCCGCGTTCTGCCGGGAGAAGGAGATTGCTGCCGGGATGTTTGATAAAAATAGTAATGTTTTCTAAATCATTTAACGTTCATCGTATGGCCTTTATTGTGCATGTTTGAGAAAAATCGACAAACATTTTGTTAGGTTTGAACAATAGTCGGCATTAAAATGCTAAAAGAATGAAAAAAATCTCAGCTCGTTTTATGGCTTGAGAGGATAGACCTGTATCGGTCTTGCCCGATCCGGCAGGATTCTTTACAGAGTCACGCTACGCCCGGCGGGAAGCTTGACGACCTCGCAGGACAGGCGGGAACGGAGATATTCCACCGCGTTCTCCCCGGTGCAGTGCATCAGAATGAGGCGTTCAAGGTTGAGCGAGGCAAGAAATGCCGCAGAGCGTTCAAGACGTTCCTCGCTTGCGTGCCGCAGGTGAAGTCCACCGATGATGGTGCGGATGGCAATGTCAGGACAGGCTTTCCGGCAGGCTTTGACCGTGTTGATGATCCCGGCATGGCAGCAGCCCGTGATCAGCTCGCCGGAGGCCAGAAGAAGCGCCTGTTCATCCGGGATGAGATTCGGCATCGTGCATGCTTCGTCGGAGAAGAAATGGCCACCGCAGTCTTCTCCCGATTCGCGGGGAATTGGTCCTGTCAGAAAGATTCCGGGATAAATCTCGGTGAAAGCATCAATTACGCGAACTCGGCATTTTGCCAGGACACTCTGTGACTCAGGCGGCATCGTGATTCTGTGTTTCGTGCCGTCGTCGTGCAGACTCCAACACGGCTCCGCAATGCCTCGCCCGACATAAACCGGAGTCTGAGGCGGCGGGTCAAGTCTCGCAAGCCCGCCAGTGTGGTCGTAATGCCCGTGCGACAAGATGATATCCGTAACGGAAGCAAGGTCGATCCCCATCCGGGCGACGTTCGGGACCAGTGCCTCGCCCGCACCCGTATCGAACAGGATCCGGCGTCCGTTCGCTTCGAGGAAGAGCGACAGCCCGAATTCGGGCATGTATCCCGCTTCGGCAAGGGTATCGACAAGGCAATGAATCGTGGCGGACATATGGAATCGGACAGATTGAACTTTACCGGATGAAATTCATCATGGAGAAGCTAAAATAAAATAGCACAACTAAAAAAACAAGGGAGTTTTATGTATTTTGTTGAAAAAAGTTAAAAGCAGGAAAAAGCCGACTTCAACTCCTACGCCTCGATCAAGGTTATTCATGAAAGCTATATCATGTATAGGTGGCGGAGTGCAAAACGCGAAATGACGTTGAAAAAGGACTCCATGTCAAGTCTTTTTTTTACCGCCAAAACAACAAACGAAACAAGGAGTCCCAAGAATGCTCGCACGCGGCGTGTTTAGCTCCACATCTGTCCCAGTGTTTTTTTGAGCGAGAGACTGTCGTGGGAGCGGTCTCAGCTGAAGAATTTTGATAGGATGTCGATGGTGAGCGGCTTCAGAAGCACGGCGGTAAAGCCGCGTTCGGCAAAGTTTTTCTGTTCCTCGACGTCGGCGGTGACGGCATAGACCGGAAGCTCGGCGAAGCGTTCGTCCGCCCGGATCTGATGAACGATCCCCGCCACTGGCGGCGGGGGAGTTCATTCATTCTGGAAGATCCCGGAAATCTTATCAATGGTGACGGGCTTCAGCAGAAGTCCGGTGAACCCGTTTTCGACGAAATCCTTCTGCGCCTCGATGTCGGCGGTGACGGCATAGACGGGAAGGTCGGCGAAACGTTTGTCCGCACGGACTTTGGCGACAAATTCCTTGCCGTCCATTTCGGGCATCCAGATATCGGTCAGGACGATGTCGAACGGCTTTTCCACACTCTGAACTTTGTCCCATGCTTCAGAGCCATTGACAGCCTTCACGACTTCGCTGACCCCGATCTTGGCGAGAAGCGCCTTCAGAACTGCGAGGTTCAGTGCGACGTCATCCGCGATCAGGACATGGAACTGTTTCTTGAGCTTGGGAGTGGAAACGGATGCCGGAATCGGCGCAGTGTCTTTTGTTTTCTTTTCCTTCTCCGAGGCGGATTTATCTTCAGGCTTCGTCTGGTTGCCGGAGGCTTTTCTGTCTACGGCTTCACGCTTCATTTCCAGGCGGATCAGTTCCTGCCCGGAGGCGACTTTCTTCTGAGACTCCGGCGTCCTTTCCACGCACTTCACATCGCGGAGCTCAAGCGCGAATGTGGAACCTTTACCAAGTTCGGAAACGAACGAGAAATGCCCGCCCATTCGGGATGCAAGCTGCTTGCAGATGGTGAGACCGAGCCCGGTTCCCTTGATCTTGGCATCGACGCCTGCCTTGACAAATGGATTCACGAGTTTTTCCTTGTCCTCGTCGGCGATGCCGCATCCGGTGTCGCTGACGGAGATAATAAGGACGCCGTTTTCATCCCCGACGTCCTGTCGGAACGAAGCCCGGACGCATATTTCACCGCGCTGCGTGTACTTGACGGCGTTTCCGATGAGGTTGAAAAGAATCTGGCGGATACGCTGCGGGTCGACCTCGAGGAACGGCAGGGCGCCGTACTCCTCCTTCAGCACGACGGGCTTGTTCATGACGGACACGTCGAACGTGTGCAGGACCGAAGACGCCAGTTCGCGGACATCGGTCAGCACGGGGTTGATGACCATCTTGCCTGATTCAAGCTTGGAGAGATCGAGCACGTCGTTGATCAGCTGGAGCAGGGTCTGGCCGCTGGTGGAGATCGCCGACAGCGCTTTGAGGCGTTCCTGTTCGTCCATGATGCCGTCGATGAGCAGTTCGGAAAACCCGATGATGGCGTTGAGCGGAGTGCGGATGTCGTGGCTGACGGAGGAGAAGAAGAAGCTCTTCGCCTTTTCCGCGGCGATCTCCTTGTCCAGCGCGGCATGGAGGTCGTCGTCGTAGAGCTTGCGTTCCAAAGCCGCCTCCAGGACTTCGCGGCAGCGGATGAAGAAATCTTTGTCGCGTTCGCCGAGATTTCTGTGCTTCGCATAGGTGATGCTGAGGTTGCCCCAGCTTTCTCCTCTGACTTCGAGCGGCACCATGACGATGGTTTCGCTTGGCGGGATGCTGATGCCCTGTGACCGTTTCGCATAGGCGTTCCGGATCATTCTCCGGCTGCTTCCTTCGAAGTCGCAGATGCCTTCGTCCTTCAGCTTGTCAAGGAACGGTGCGAGGTCATCCAGTCCGGCTTCGGCGCGTCCCGCGAGCGTTTCTCCGTTGTCCAGCAGCGTGTATTCCGGGTTCAGGAAGGCGACTCCGGCCTTCCGGTCGTACTGCGCCAGATACACGGCGTTTGCGCCGAGGCGTCGGCGGATGATGTTCAGCACCTGAATGGGGCTGGAGATGACGTTCTTGGACTGAAGCGCCAGGAGCGACTGCGCGATCGCCTCGGCGTTTTCATGAAGCTCATGCGTTTCGGTCATGTCGACCGCGCATTCGAGGATGTACAGCGGATCGCCTTTGTCATTGCGGATCGTCTGCGTCTTGATCGCGAAATACTGCCCGTCGCGGCGATGGAGCAGGAATTCCTGCGAACTGCGTTCCGGATGGCGCAGGGGGCATTCCTCCGGTCTGGTTTCGAACTGGCAGACGAAATCATGGCATTTGCAGCCGACGACCTGGGAGAGGGACCCGCCGAACGCCTTGAGCGCGGCGGAGTTCGCGGTGACGATGGCCCCGTCCGGCTTGAAGAGCAGAAGCGGGATTGCGGCGCTTTCGAAGATTTCGGAGCGGAGCTTTTCCTCCGCGACCGCTTTGGACATGGTCGCCTGGCGCTTGTTGCGTTCCCGGCAGATCAGGATCACGTCGGCGGCCTCGTGCACGCTTCGGATGATGCGTTCGGAGAACTGCTCCTGGGCGTGGAGGACGAAATCGAATCCGATGAATCCGAAAAACTCGCCGTTCTCATCGCGAAGCGGCGTTATGATGATCGACTGGACTTTCTGCGCCTGGAGCCAGGCGCATGTGACCGGATGGATCGACCGGATGTCCGTGGCAAGGAAATCCATGCCGTGATCAAGCGCCTCGCATACGTCAGGGAACATGTTGACATCCGCCTGGGACTTGAACTTCTTTTCGATCCCTTCGCCGCACCATTCGTAGGTGAGATTCCAGCTGGAATTCCCCTCATCGTCCTTGACCCGGTAATAGATGAAACAGCGGTCGGCGCCGATGTATTCGCCGACTTCCTTGATGCTGGGGATGATGGCGTCCTGGTCGGGCGGCATTGCGAGGATGGACTTGAGCGATTTGGCGAAGAATGTCTCCGCTTCCTCGGCGTTGACCGCACGCTGGTATTCGCCCTGAAGCTTTTCGTTGATCTGAAGCACCTTGTTCGTCTGCAGCCGGAGTTCGGTAATATCCTCCGCCACGCAGAAGAGCACCAGACGTCCGTCGGGAAGCGTCATCGGGCCGCGGCGGTAAAGGAACGTGTGCTCCACCCCGTCCGGGAACGTGCAGACGAGTTCTTCGAAGATCATCTTGTTTTCGCGTATCGCCTCCTGGTCGGCATTGCGGAGCCGCTGTGCGATTTCCGGCGAGAAAAGGTCTGCGCTGTTCAGGTCGACGATCTCGGAGAGCGGCTTCTGGAAGAGCCTGGCGTATGCCTCGTTGCAGCGCATGCACCGGAAATCGTTGCCGACGTCCTTGATGACGCAGGGAATGGGCATGATGTCGAAGATGTTGTTCACGAAATCGTATTCGCGGTTGATGCGGGCGTTCGCCGCGCTCAGGTCGCTGTAGGTCTTCTGGCGTTCCAGCGCGTTCTCCAGGATCTTCACGCTCGTTTCGATGAATTCCTTTTCGAACTGGGAAAGCGTACGCCGCATCGCGTAGCCGATTGCCAGTGTGCCGAACAGAGCGCCCTGGCGGTTGACAGGCATGGAATACGTCGTCGTCGGCTGCCATCCGCCTGTCTGCGCGTCCAGCACGGCGTACATGCGCAGGATCTCAAGGGGAGCCCTTTCCTCGATCTCGAACGGCTCCAGAGGCTCGGAGTGCCTGGTGTAGTAGCGGAAATCGTTCAGAGTGGCCACGACGAGTTCACACGGCGTCGCGGGATCGAGGTGCGCGTGGCAGTCGGGTTCGACGACTGCTTCGTCCGATGCCTCGTCGAACCGGATCAGATGGCAGAAATCCGCATTGAGACGCTTGCGGATGACCTCGATGACTTTTTGCGGGTGGGAGACGGCATCGTAGGTCTGAAGGGCGAGCAGCGCCTCGGCGATCGCTTCACTGCTGCGCTGCTTCTCCATCGCCTCCGTCACGTCCTGAGACAGCCCGAAAAGGCATGTATTGCCGTCCATGTCCCGGATCTTGAGCTTGGTCGTCAGGAAACTGTATGGCTTGCCGTGCGCGTCAAGGGCGTTTTCGAAGAAAGAGGTCGTGACATCCCCGGAAAGAGTTTTGCGGTCGTCCTCCACAAATTGATTGGCCGTTGCCTCGTCGAATATCTGTGCGTCGGTATTGCCGATCACCTCGGCGACCGTATTCCGGCACGCATAGCGGGCGAACGCCATATTGCAGTCCACATAGCGCTCGGTGCGGGCGTCCTTGATGGAGAACAGCATCGGGATGTTGTCGAGGACGATGCGGAGGAATGTGTTAGCACGTCCGCGCTGGCGAATCAGGAATGTCCCGAAAGCGAGGAGGACCAGAAAGAACCCCGCGTAGGTGCAGAGCTGGTAAACGTACAAGACCTTGTACCGCTCAGTGAGGCTGGTGCGGTACTGGTTCAGGAATACATCGGCATCCCGCAGACTGTGTTCGATGGAGGAATAGATGTGATCCTTGTATGTGAGGTAATTCAGACCGAAGACGATGTCGCTCGCCATTTTCTTGCGGTCTTCCGGCGAAGCGGCTTTTTCCCTTTCGGTCAGCACGTAGTCGCGAACCTCCGGCGGACAATCCGGAGAGGAAAGCTCCGCATCTGAGGTGACGAGGCGCATGGCATGATACTCGAGCGACATCAATTCCATCGAATACCGCATGGCTTCATCCAGGTCGCGGCGGAGCATTTCGGCGTTCGGGAAATCCTTGACCTTTTCCAGGCCCGCTTCCCGGTTTTTATCGCGCTTCGCTTCCAGGAAATAACGGTCCCGGAACACCGGATTGCCCGTGATGACATATCGTTCCACGGAGCTGGTCAGGATATCCGACCCCTTGCGGATCAGATCGCCGGCTTCGTCACAGTCCTGAAGATAATTGTGGGTCTGCTTCGTTTCGTCCATGTTGCGGTTCAACCGGTTCAGGTTGAAGAAGAGGAAGCTGAGCAGAAGCAGGGTCAGGATGCCGAATATCAGGATAAGCAGCCTGGGCTTGAATTTGGAACACAGTTCGCGAAACAATTGTCGTCTGCCTTTCCCGGATCCAAGGGAATGAAGCCATGACCTCAAATCGGCCTGACCGGTGAATCCGAATGTTATCCCGGAAAAACAGGGTTCATCCCGCGACCGTCCTCAGGAGATTGCAGGCCGAACTCCCGCCATATTCCGAAAAGAATGTTTTAAGCCTTTACTCTAAAATATATACGCATGTTCATATTTTGTCAAGGGAAATAAGCCTGCTTCAAAGAAAAAAAACACGATCATTTGGTCGCATGAAATCGGGAAGTGGACGAAAGATGACAAAAATACATTTGACAAAATGAGTTGTTGAATGTATATTACGAAAACATATGTCGATACATAGCCAGCTCACTGAAACATGAGAGGATTTGAATGGATATTGTGAAAACCTTCCCGTGGTTGCAAACAGCTCCAATGACAGGCGTCAGGTGATATGATGCAGGACAATCGATATCTGTCATTCGCGGGAGCGCTCGCGCTCTCCTTCGGTTATGCGGTTGGCTGGGGCGCATTTGTTCTTCCCGGCACGATGTTTCTGCCGAACGCAGGGCCCGCGGGTACGATCATCGGCTTCCTGATCGGTACGGCTGCGATCGTCATTCTGGCGTTCAATTTCCACAAGGCCACGACACATATCCAGAGTTCAGGCGGGACCTACGGTTTTATCACGAAAGTGTTCGGACAGAACCACGGGTTCCTGATGGGGTGGTTCCTGTTTCTGACGTACATGGCGATCCTGTGGGCGAACGCCACGGCGCTTGTCCTGCTGGCGCGATTCCTTTTCGACGACGCACTCCAGTTCGGGTTTCATTACACGATGGTCGGATTCGACGTGTATCTCGGGGAAGTCCTGCTGTCTCTCGCCGCGATCGTGCTGTGCGCCTGCGTATGCATCGTCGGCAAACGCCTCGCGATCGGGCTCCACACGTTCTTTGCATTCATACTTCTCGCCGGCGTCGTGATCTGTTTCGTCGCCGCGCTGGCGCAGCACAAGGGCGGCATGGCGGCCATGGGACCGGCGTTTTCGTCGAGCGGTCCGAAAGCGGTCCAGATACTCAGGAGCCTTGCCATGGTCCCATGGGCTTTCGTCGGATTCGAGGCGGTCGTCCAGTCCTCGTCGGAGTTCCGTTTCCCGGTCAAACGCACATTCTCCCTGCTTCTTTCGGCAATCCTTCTCGCAGCACTGGCTTATATCCTTCTTGCGCTTCTCCCCACGCTTGCCCTGCCGGACAGCTATTCGAACTGGAAAGAGTACATCAACGCGCTTCCCCGCCTTCACGGGATCGCCGGAATGCCCGTGTTCTCTGCGGCGAAAAAGGCGCTCGGTTCGCTGGGAGTGGCCGTGATCGGCGGCTCCATGCTGTCCGGTCAGCTCACGGCGCTGTTCGCCACGTATATCGCGGTCAGCCGCCTGATGCGCGCGATGGCCGACGACGATATGATCCCGAAATGGTTCGGCAAATGCAACAGAGAAGGAAACCCCGTAAATGCCATTCTCACCGTGATGTGCATTTCCCTCCCGATCCCGTTCCTTGGGCGCACGGTGATCGGCTGGCCGGTCGATCTGTCGAACCTGGGCGCCGCAATCGCCTACGGTTACATTTCAGCCGCCGCGCTTGTCCTTCTCAGGAGAGCAAAGGGCCGCGGTCATACCGTCGAAAAATCCGCGGGCGTTTTCGGCCTTGCCATGTCGATCGTCTTCAGCGTTCTTATGCTGGTGCCGAATTATCTTTCCGGGAGTTCGCTCTCGACCGAGTCGTACCTGCTTCTCGTCATCTGGTGCTTCGCGGGATTCCTGCTGTACAGGCGCGTGTTCATCCTGGACACCCATGGTAAATTCGGGAAATCCACCGTCGTATGGGTCACCGTGCTCATCGTGATCTTCTTCTCGTCGCTGATGTGGTTCCGCCTTGAGGTTTGCGAATCCGCAAAGCAGGCTTATGATGGATTTATTGGCGGGATCGTCACGGAGGAAACGGTTCGGAAGAGCATCTCCCACGTGAACGCCAATATGCTGGTCAACTCCTTTGTCGAACTGGGCATCCTCGTTTCCTCTCTTGCGATCATCCTGAACCTGTTCTCGATCCTCCACAGGAGAGAGAGACAACACTATATCGAAAAGCTCAGAGCCGAGGAAAAAGCCCAAAGAACGGAGGACTCCCTGATTGGCGCCCGGCTGAACAACCAGAAACTGGCAGGTGTCAACCGGGAACTGAGGGAATACACTGAGACGATCGAAAAACAGAGACAGCTGGAAGCCGAACTGCGGAATCAGCTCGAAAAGAAGCAGGAGGAACTCGAAGAGGCCTTGCAGATGGCGCAGGACGCCAACCGCGCCAAAACGACGTTCCTGAGCAATATGTCCCACGACATCCGTACGCCGATGAACGCGATCATCGGATTTACTGAACTCGCCGCCAGTCACGTCGACGACCCGAAACGCGTCCAGGAGTATCTGACCACCATTTCGCGGTCCTCGGAACACCTCCTCTCGCTGATCAACGACATCCTGGACATGAGCCGCATCGAATCCGGCAGGATGACTCTGCACGAGAAAGAGGAGTCGCTGTCGGAGATCCTTCATTCGATCCGCGACATCGTCCATCCGGATATCCAGGCCAAACAGCACACCTTCCTGCTTGAAGCGGTGGACATGAGGAACGAACTGGTGTACTGCGACAAACTGCGCCTGAATCAGGTGCTGCTCAATCTGGTCTCAAACGCCATCAAATACACGCATCCGGGCGGCACGATCTCCCTCCGGGTCGTGCAGAAGACCGCCTCGAAGGCGGGCTGCGGCATGTTCGAATTCCACTGCAAGGACAACGGCATCGGCATGAGCGAGGATTTCGTCAGGACAATCTTCGATCCGTTCACCCGCGAAGAGACGCCCGCCGTTTCGAATATCCAGGGCACCGGGCTGGGGATGGCGATCACCAGGAACATCGTGGAGATGATGGGCGGCACGATCACCGTCGCCTCTAAGAAGGGCGAGGGGGCCGAATTCGTCGTTTCTCTGGAACTCAGGATCGCCGACAGGGAAATGACCGATTTC
This sequence comes from Victivallales bacterium, assembly GCA_016285335.1. The sequence continues at coordinate 28,847 of JAEEQO010000006.1, forward strand.
GTGATCCCGGAACTGAAAGGTCTGCGCAGTCTGGTCGTGGACGATGATCAAAATGCGTGCCGGAGCATCGCCGATATGCTTCAGACGGTCGGTTTGCGCGGCGAATGGTGCGTTTCGGGCAGCGAAGCCATTGTCCGCACGAAAGAATCCCTCCGTCACGGCGACCGCTTCAAAGTCTATGTCCTGGACTGGTCGAAGCCGGATGAGAACCGGCTCGAAACGGTCCGCCGCATCCGCGAGACCGCCGGGGCAGGCGCGTTTATCGTCGTCCTGACCGAGCACGACTGGACCGGGATCGAGAAGGAAGCGAAGGAAGCGGGCGTAAACGGATTCATCCTGAAACCGGTCTTCCCGTCCAATCTGAAACGATTGTTCCTGCAGCTCTGCGGGAAAACAAGTCCCGATCAGGCATGCGCGGAAGACGAAATCGTCTCGCTGAAGGGCAAAAAGGTCCTGATGGTCGACGACAACGAACTCAACCTCAAGATCGGAGTTCTGCAGCTTCAGCAGCAGGGCATGATCGTCGATACCGCCCTGAACGGACAGACCGCGGTCAATATGATCTGGGAGAACGGCGTCGACGCTTACGATCTCATCCTGATGGACGTCATGATGCCGGTGATGGACGGATACGAGGCCACGTCCATCATCCGAAAACTTCCGGGCGGAAACAAACTGAAGATCCTCGCATTCTCCGCCAACGCCTTCGAGGAAGACAGAGAAAAGTCCCTGAATGCGGGCATGGACGGCCACATCGCGAAGCCGCTGAAAGTGGACGAGCTCTTAAGCGAGCTGAAACGATTCGTCGTGTGACCTGACAGGGGCTCGCTCTTGTGCGGAAAAAGAGAGCAGGCTCTCCAACTTGCCGCAAGCGGGTTCGAAAGAATGCAGCCCCGGGGGGGGAGATGAGCTCTGATTCACGGGGGCGGAATGCTGTTTTTTGAAGAGCAGATGTCTTTGGACAACGCCCCGCTCGGATTGTCTTTGCTGTTCCTGACGGCCATGCTCTACTCCGTCGTGATCGGCACGGTCTGCACCCCCCATGTTCCGCATGTTCTTTTGAACTCTTGAGAAAAACATGATTAGCTCCTACTTGAGCTCGCTTTTTTTGTCGTATGAACAGCGACATCGGCGAGTTGGTGAAGTAGGCCGTTTTGAAGGCGAGGAAGTCCTCATCCTCCGTGTCGTACAGAATGTTGATTTCGAGCGAGGCTTCCTTGAGCGTAGCCGCGCTCAGCTTCCATCCCTGTGCAGCACGGGTGGTAACGTCGGCCTCGCCGGATTCGAGCGTGAGCGAAACGTCTTTGACGTTCGTCACTTCAATTGCCGCCTGCGTTCCAGCTTCTCCGCGGAACAGTTTGGCGTCAAGACCAAGTACAATTGCCATAAATAAGCCTTTCATTTTTTGACCGCATTTGCCCATAGCTTCGGAAGCTGGGGAGCGGATTTGGTTAGTGTTGGTCCCATGAGGGGACGTTTGGGATAACGGCGTCTGCGGTACATGCCGCCGAACTCGTGAGCGGTCATGGATACACCGATGAATTTCTTCGCGGGACCGATGACCACGCTCATTTTCTGCTTGTCGACTCCGAACAGGAGCGATCTGCGGAGCAGTCCGCGTCTGGTGTGTGGTGGGGTGCCGGGAGTGGACGAGTTTTTGGAACGATGAACTACGTTCCTTGCCGTCGCTCGGATGTAAGCGCCAGCCCTGCGTAGAGAGCTGTAATTCGCCTTCTGCACAGCCCCTAGGAGACGCCGTTCATCAAAGTCGAAATGCATTTTGACGGACATTTTGGCGTAAAATCTTGATTTTTTCTTGAAAAATAACTTTTTTCGCTTGACACGAGGTGGAAACGAGGTTATATTTTTTATAACCCTTAACCTTAACCGAGGAGTGTTCAATATGAAACACAGCTTCTACGACGTCAAAGCGAAGAAAAAAGTCCAGGCCGAAGTCACCGCCAAGGTCAAATACGGCAAAGGCACCCGTACCCGCTATGCTTTCAAGGCCCTCACGAAGGACGGCCGCAATCTGACCGCTTTCGTCAAGAAGGCTGACTGGGATGCTTTCAAGAAGTAATCCTCGCCTCAACTCCGTATGAGTTTGCCGGCGCTCTGGTAACAGGGTGCCGGTTTTGTTTTTAAACCTCTTGCCGCCTGCAGGTATCTCTGAAAACGAGCTCGATCACGCTCGTGAACTGGTGACGTTCTCTGAGGTCATCAGCAGAATAGATCGGGTTGAATCCGACCGCAATGCACTTCGCACCGCAGAATTCTTTCCCGGAAAAGCTCAGTCCGAGCTTCTCGACGGTGGCGACGTGAAGAAATCGTCATTCTGGTCAACAAGGAAAACGGAGCCGTCCGGGGCAGTACTACAAGTATATCGGCTCAGAGGGCAATGTGTCAAAAGAGGCGAAAAGTGCAGAAAGCCCGAAAACAGAGGAAATCTAAGAAGACTGATTTGGAAAGAAGGCTGAAAGACTGACAAGAAGTCTAGCTATAAATATATATAAATATAATATATAGCTTTTTTCCTTTTTACTCTTTTTTCTCTTCCTTTTTTTTCTCAGTTCTCTCTGACCTCACAGCTCTTCCCCCGTGTATAGAGGCTGTGTGAAAAATGGAATGACCCCCTCTATCGTCACTCAATTCCATGGTTCCGATACCTGGCATCCGCAGACCGCAGCATGGCCACAAAAAAAGCCGACGGAGCGAATCTCCGTCGGCGACCCTTAACCTCTTGAGGAATGGGATTATTCTTCAAAAAGGTCTATTAACTTACACCCAAAAACGCGAAAAGTCAAATTTCCCGCGCGAAAACAAGAAAGCCGACGGAAAGGAGCTATCCAGACCGTCGGCAAGTCGACAACCAAAATAGGAGGAAAAAGTTGTCGGCACGGTCTTGGCGGGGCGAACGGGGTACCACGTCAGACCAAT
>JAEEQO010000157.1 GCA_016285335.1 Victivallales bacterium
CCCGTGGACGTTCCGCGGTCAGGTCACCGGCGCGGCGAAGAACAGCTTCACGATCCATCCCGGCGTGATCGACTTCAAGGGCCGCACGTTCCTCTTCTACCACAACGGCACGCTCGACCGCGACGGTCAGAAGGGTCAGGGCCTGCGTCGTTCCGTGTGCGTGGACGAGCTCTTCTTCAACGAGGATGGCACGGTCAAGCCGCTGACGCAGACGAAGGAAGGCGTCACGGAACCCGTGAAGTAACCGCGCGCCCCGGAAATCGCCCATGACCGCCGTACTGGTCTTCTGCACGCTCTCGCTCTTCCTGGTCCTCGGGAAGTGCCTCCGCGTGTACATCCCGATCCTGCAGAAACTCTACCTGCCGAGCTCGATCATCGGCGGGGCCGTGGCGCTCGTCGTCTTCAAGTGCTTCCCCTCGCTGGTCCCTGCCGAGGTGTTCGACTCCATCGGCAAGCTGCCGCGGTTCCTCATCAACGTGGTTTTCGCGGCGCTCTTCCTGGGCGTGAAGTCGCCGAAGTTCAGCCGCATGGCCGCCGTGGCGTTCCCGCAGCTGTGCTTCGGCCAGTTCATCGCCTGGGGCCAGTACGTGCTCGGGCTCGGTCTCACCGGATTCGTGCTGATGCCGCTCTTCGGTGTCTCCCCTGCGTTCGGCAATCTGCTGGAGATCGGGCTCGAGGGCGGACACGGCACGGTCGGCGGCATGGCGGAGGTGTTCGATTCCTACGGCTGGAGCGACGGCGTGGCGCTGGGCTACACCATGGCCACGGCAGGCATGATCATCGCGATCGTGGTCGGCATGGTCCTGGTGAACTGGGCCAGCCGCAAAGGCTACGTGCAGGAATACGTCCCGCTCGATGAGATGGACCGGCTCCATCTGCGCGGCATTTACCGCCGGCGCGAACAGCCTCCTGCGGGGCGTCAGACGGTCGTGTGCGATTCCATCGACTCGCTCGCCTGGCACTGCGCCCTGATCGGCGTGGCCGTGGCGATCGGCTACGCGATCCTCTTCGGTTTCCAGCACCTCGAAACCGCGCTCTTCCCGAAGGCTTCCATCCGCATCTTCTCCGGCTTCCCGCTCTTCCCCCTGTGCATGATCGGCGGCCTCATCATCCAGCACGCGTTCCAGAAACTCCGCTTCGCCACGCTCGTGGACGGCAACCAGATGAAACGCATCTCCGGCGCGTCGCTGGATTTCCTGGTCATTTCCGCCATCGCCACGATCCGCATCGAAGTGGTGCTGCAGAACTGGCTCCCGCTGCTCATCCTCCTCAGCTCCGGCACGATCCTGTCGGTCGCGATGGTGATCTTCGTGGCGCCGAAACTCTTCCGCAACGCCTGGTTCGAACGCGCCATCGCAGATTTCGGACAGTCGCTCGGCGTCACCGCGACCGGGCTCCTGCTGCTCCGCACGGTCGACCCGGAGAGCAAGACCGAAGCGACGGCCGCGTTCGGCTACAAGCAGCTGCTTCACGAGCCCTTCATGGGCGGCGGCATCGTGACCGCGCTCGCCCTCACGCTCGTCTTCACGATCGGCTGGGTGCCGGTCTTCGTCGCATCGGCGGTTTTCTGCGTCTTCTGGGGCGTCCTGATCGTCGCCGTGATCCTCCGCAACCGCAAATGCAAACTCCAAGGAACCGAATCATGATCATCGTCAACACCGAAACGATCCCCGGCATGAAGATCGTCGAATTCAAGGGCCTCGTTCAGGGCAACACCGTCCGCGCGAAACACGTCGGCCGCGACATCGCCGCGTCGTTCAAGAACCTCGTCGGCGGCGAGCTCAAAGGCTACACCGAACTGCTCGTAGAATCCCGCCGGGAGGCCCTCGCACGCATGATCGCGCAGGCCGAGGAACTCCGCGCGAACGCCGTCGTGAACGTCCGGTTTGCCACCAGCAGCATCACTGCCGGCGCGGCCGAGCTCTACGCCTACGGCACCGCCGTCGTCGCCGTCCCCGCCGAACCGGAGGCCTGACATGCCCGACGACGTCCATGCGGCAATCATTTCGCTGGTGTTTTACGTCGTCGTGCCGCTGCTGCTTCTGGGCGGCACGTGGCTCACCCAGCACCTGATCGTCAGATCGCGCAGAAAATACCTGTCGGAGCAGGAGGCGTATTTCCGGGACCGGATCCCGATGACCAACCTGAAACGGTTCCCGGACGCGAACTGCTCCTCGTCCTCGCTTGTCACGGGCGCGGCAGTGATCGCGGGCAACTACTTCATCTCGTTCGTCTCCATGTTCAAGCACCTGTTCGGCGGCGAGCTGAAGGGCTACACTGGCATGTGTGCCGACGCCCGGCGTCTGGCGATCGTCCGCATGCTCCAGGACGCCGAGGCAATCGGGGCCGACGCCGTCTGCAACGTCCGGTTCGAGACCTCCACGATCAATTCCGCCGAACAGAGACAGAAGACCGCGGGCGTCGAGCTCATCGCCTATGGTACGGCATACCGCAGAATCCGCGCATGAAAGACCGCGACAAACTCTTCTCCGTCGACGACGAGGTCGCGTTGCATCCCGAGCTGAACCGGGAGCATACGGCCGCCGAGGACCTGCCTGAAGCCCCTCGAAATGAGGCGGACGGCACCTCGCGCGCCAGATACTACAGCTCCACGGCGTTCGAACCCGGCATCGGCGCGGGTCCCACGCCCGAATACCGCGAGATGATCCGGCGCGAGCAGGCGCGTTACCCCGGCTCGATGCTCCCTGTCATTTCGATCCTGTGCGGCGTCGCGGGCGGCCTCTTCGCGGTCCCCGCGGTCTTCCTGAGCGGGATCAAATCCGTTTTCGGGGTTTTCATCCTCGTTTTCCTGGGGCCGTTCGCCGAGGAGACCCTGAAGCAGAGCGGAGCCGTCTTCCAGCTCGAGAAAATGCCCGGTTCGCTCCGCTACGACTGGCAGTTCTTCCTGTCCGGCATGCTCGGCGGCGCGGTCTTCAGCGTGATCGAGAATCTGATCTACCAGCACATTTACCTCAGGCAGCTCTCGCCCGAAACCCTCGCCGACGTGATGGCGTTCCGCTGGACGATCTGCATGGCGCTGCATGTCCTGTGCACCGTGGTCTCCTCGCTCGGGCTCCGCCGCGTCTGGCGCGACAGCCTGGCGAAGGAGCGCCCCTGCCGCATCTCGGATGCGTTCCCGTGGTTCGCCCTGGCAACGTGCATCCACGGCCTGTACAATTTCTCCATGCTCCTCCTCGATCCCTTCCCGAAGACCTGAAACAGGGCCTTCTTGCCTCAAAACACGCCCCTTTCCGACCGTGTTGCACAATAAAAAAGGGACTTCGCCGGGTATCCTTAAAGGGTATCTCTAAAATGTAATACCGCCCCCGTCCGGCCCTCGTTTTTGCCTCCGTTTCCGCCTCCGTTTTTATCCATTATCTGTTTTCACGGGATGTCATGTTTTACATTCCGTGAAATATTCTTTTGTGTCGAAAAAGGGCGTTTTGAGCTCGAATAAAAGTTGGCACGGGACTTGCTCTCACCAGGCATAACCCCACGAACGAAGGAGGTTCGTAATGAAATTGATAATTGCTTATATTCAGCCCGACCGGCTGAATCCGGTGAAGCAGGCATTGTATGCCCGCAGTGTGTTCAAGATCTCCGTGACCAATGCGCTCGGCTGCGGTCAGCAGAAAGGCTATTCGCAGATGTGGCGCGGCGCGTTGAGGGAAGTCAACCTGCTGAAGAAAGTCCGCCTGGCCATCGCGGTGAACGACGACTTCGTCGAGACCACGATCGAGGGCATCTGCGAGGGTGCGCGGACCGGCCATATCGGCGACGGCAAAATATTCGTGCTGCCCATGGACGAGTGCATCCGCATCCGCACGGGCGAACGCGGCCCGGAAGCGATCGGATAAGAGAAATTGAGGTGAACATGAAAACGATTTTTACATTTTTGGCCATGTGCGGCGTGATGTTCGCCGCAACGGCCGCGGAAGAAAACAGCGCCCCCGCCACGATGGAAGCGGTGGAGGCCGTGCAGGTCAATCTGAACGTCGTCTGGACGCTCATCGCGGGCATCCTGGTCTTCGTGATGCAGGCCGGGTTCGCCCTGGTGGAAGCCGGGCTGACGCGGGCGAAGAACACGAGCAACATCATGATGAAGAACGTGATGGACTTCGTGATCGGCTCCGTCTGCTTCTGGATCATCGGTTCGGCGTTCATGTTCGGAGCCACGAAGTTCGGCTTCATCGGCACCGACGGCTTCTTCATGGACATTTTCAACACGGGAGACGACTGGAACTGGACGTACATGTTCTTCCAGACCATGTTCTGCGCCACGGCCGCGACGATCGTGTCCGGCGCCATGGCCGAACGCACGCAGTTCCGGTCCTACCTGATCTACTCCGCGATCATTTCGCTCTTCATCTACCCGATCGCGGGCAAATGGGCGTGGGGCGGCGGCTGGCTGGCCGACCTGAACTTCCATGACTTCGCCGGCTCCACGGTGGTCCACAGCGTCGGCGGCTGGCTGGCGCTCACCGGAGCGATCGCCCTCGGCCCCAGAATCGGCAAATACGGCCCGGACGGGAAGCCGCGCGCCATCCCCGGTCACAACATCGCGTTCGCGGCGGTCGGCGTGCTGGTCCTGTGGATCGGCTGGTTCGGGTTCAACCCCGGTTCGACCGTGGCGGGCAACGGCGACATCGGCCGGGTGGCTCTGATCACGAACTTCGGCGCGGTCGCCGGTACCCTGACGGCGATGTTCACCGCGTGGGCGATCCTGAAGAAGCCGGACGCCTCCATGACGCTGAACGGCGCGCTCGCCGGACTGGTGGCGATCACCGCCCCGTGCGACATCGTGACGCCCGTCGGCGCACTGATCATCGGCGCGGTCTCCGGCGTGCTGGTGGTCCTGAGCGTGCTCGCCATCGACCGCATCAGGATCGACGATCCGGTCGGCGCGATCAGCGTCCACCTGGTGAACGGCGTGTGGGGCACGCTCGCCTGCGGTCTCTTCGGCGCGGAAGCGACCCTGAAGATCGCCGGTGCGGAAGCGAACACCGGGCTGTTCTACGGCGGCGGGTTCCACTCCACCGCGGTCCAGCTCCTCGGCATCGCCGCGTACGGCGCATGGGCGTTTATCCTGGGCATGATCACGTTCATCACGCTCAAGAAGACGGTCGGCCTGCGCGTCAGCGCGGAGGAGGAACTCAAGGGCCTGGACATCACCGAGCACGGCAACGACGCGTATGCGGGATTCCAGATCTTCGCGAACGAATAAATAAACGATTGCTCCCGGACGGGATTTCGAGCGGAAATGATGATGAGTCCGCCCGGAATCCCGTCCTTTTTTGTGCTCACGACCAAAACAGTCATATTATTTGGATGTTTTCTCCGTTCTTTCCTTGTAATCTGACGGAACGGAGATTATATTAGTCTTCTCAACGCGCCGCAATCCATTCGTCTTCATTCACAAGGAGCAAGACACGATGAACAAGACATTACTGGCCGCAGCACTGGTCGCCATGGGCGGCACAGCCCTTTTCGCCGGGGACGTGTTCCGTTTCCGCGGAGAAAACTCGCAGGGAACATTCGACGAAACCGGTCTCATGAAATCCTGGCCCCAGGAAGGTTTGACCCCGAAATGGACATACAGCGGCCTCGGCGAAGGCTGGTCCAGCCCGATCAAGGTCGGAAACCGCCTCTATATCACCGGGTCCGACATGAGCGCGAAAAAGGAAATGGTGGTGTGCCTCGACCTCGACGGAAAGAAAGTCTGGCAGACCGTCACCGGGTCCAGGTGGGAACGCGCCTATCCGGGAGTCCGCTGCACCCCGACCTATGTGCCGGGCGAAAAGGACGGCGAGGGGCGTCTGCTTGTTACGACGGGAAGCGGCGAGGTGTTCTGCCTGAACGCCGCGGACGGAAAGGTCCTGTGGTCGAAAGCCGTTTCGAACGATTACAACTCGAATTTCATGGCGTGGGGCATGGCAGAATCTCCGGTCGTGAAGGACGGCATGGTCTTCGTGACCGCGGCCGGCAGCAAAGCTCTCGTCGTGGCGCTGAAGATCGACGACGGCTCCGTGGCCTGGACGGCGAAGTCCAACGACGACAAGCTCGGCTACGTGACCCCGGTCATCGTGAGGGATCAGCTCATCGTGATGACGGACGGCAAAGTGAACGGGATCAGCATCAAGGACGGCACGATGATGTGGGAAGACGATTACAGGGCTACCTCCAATGTCACCGCGCGGAACGGCAACAACGCCAACACGCCCGTCGTGAAGGGCGACCGCTTCTTCGTGACCGGCGGCTACAACCGGGGCGGCGTGCTGTACGAACTGAACGAGGACGGCAAGGGCGTCAAGGCGATCTGGAAAAACAAGGAATTCGATCCGCACCACGACTGCGCCGTGCTCGTCGACGGGAAACTTTACGGCTCGAACATGGCAAACAACAACGGCGGAAACTGGATGTGCGTGGATTGGGAAACCGGAAAGACCGTCTACGAAACGCCCTGGAGCAACCTCGGCAAGGGCACCGTGGTCTATGCCGACGGCATGCTGTACATGTACGAGGAAAAACGCGGCACGCTTGGCCTCGCGAAACCCGGCGACAAGCTCGACGTCGTCAGCAGTTTCCCGGTCAATTTCGGCAGCAAGGAACACTGGGCGCATCCCACGATCAGCGACGGCGTGCTGTACGTCCGCCACGGCGACGTCCTCGCCGCGTTCGACATCAAGGCGAAGTAAACAGGCTTCTGCCGTTCAAAACATCAAAAGGCTTTTCCCGGCATCAAGTTCATGGATGCGGGGAAAAGCCTTTGCCGTTTATGAAAGGAACTTCACCAGACGCACAGGCGGTTACGGCCGGGCTTCAGGTTGGCGAACGGTCCGGCGGAGTTGTTTTCGTCCGTGCGGAGAGTGCCGAGATAATCGCGGTCCAGCACGATTTCCGAGCCGTCCGGGTTCTCGAAGAACGCTTCCGTCACTCTGGTCTCGCCGAGGTCCGCGGTCGACATGATCCGCGTCTTCTGCGCGAGGAGCACGTCGTCTGCGTCCAGTTCGAGATAGATGAATCCGCGTCTCCGCTTGATGAATTCCGCGGCAGTCGGATCTGTACCGGATGCCGCCGGTTCGTTCATTTCAATGCGGATGTTCCAGCCGCCGTCCTTCACGCTGAAATCCTGCTCGCCGTCGTCGTGCTTCGC
>JAEEQO010000158.1 GCA_016285335.1 Victivallales bacterium
ATACTTGAACAAGGTCACCTCGCACTACCGCAGCAACGGGTTTCACGCGGCGGAGGAAGCCGCCTCGCTCGCGTTCCGGCTCGAGCTTATCCTCGGCATTTCCGACGGCCTGGTCTACGCTCACAGCCGCGGCGTGGCGCACGCCAACCTGCATCCGCAGAATATCCTGATCGGCGAATACCACGAGGTCTACATCAAGGGCTGGGGGTACGCGCACGTCCTTTCCGCCGAAAATGCGGAAAGCGAGGCGAAACGCAAGATGCCGGAGCTCGCCGATCCGCGGTTCGTCGCACCCGAACTCATCGCCGGCGCACCGCCGTCCGTCCGCTCCGACGTCTATGCGCTCGGCATGATGCTGTACGAGCTCGTCACGCTGCATCCGCCCTACCCAGACGCATCCGCGCCGGAAATTCTGGAACAGCTCCGCAACGGAGTCTCCCCGACGATCGAACACCGCTTCGGCGGCGCCATCGACCCGGACATGCGGGCGATCATCCAGAAGGCGATCGCACTTGACCCGGAGAAACGCTACCCGTCCGTGGACGCGCTTGCCGAAGACATCCGCCGGTTCCTTCATTCGGACGAAGTCTCCGTGCGCAGGATCAGCCTCTCGAAACGTTTCGCCAAGCTCATCCGGGCGCATCACCGCGAAATGTTCTTCTTCTTCCTGACGCTGATCGTGCTGCTCGGCGCGCTCTTCGCATACAACATCATGAACGATGTCCGCCTGGCCAACATCTCCTACCTCGACGACCATGTGCTCGGCAAAGCGCAGGCGTCCTGCCGGAAGACCGCGCACGAGTTCAATCTCCAGGCCGAGAAGTTCAACGACATGCTCGCCTCCATCAAGTTCGAGACCGAGTTCCTGCTTTCCGGCCATGTGCAGCTCCGGAACGACGGCGCACGCTACCTGGTCGGACCGGACGGCAAGTCCGCTTCGGGCGAAACAGGGCTTCAGACCGAATACGCCCCGGGCTACGGCGATTCCGTGAGCTTCCGCAAGATCGAATCCGGCCGCGCCGCCGATCTGGGCAACGCGGATTTCACTCGCCTCGGGATGCTCCAGCCCACCCTGTTCCGCTACATGCTGCTGGCGCCGCTGAACGCCTATCTCTCCAAGGAGACCCCCGACCGGCAGATCCATCGCCTGACGCAGAACGTCAGCCCGATCTACCGCATCCAGATCCTGCTGAACGACGGCGCATCCCTGCATTACCCGTATACCTTAAGGACCGAAGCCCTGCTCAACATGGAAACCGCATGGTTCGACCGCGCCGTCTCCTCGCGCAAGGCCGCGGCGTACTGGAACACCCCCGTCCCCGTCGAATACGCGGCGGAAGAAACGGAACGCATCGTCCTGCCTGTGTCGATTCCGCTGGGACCGGCGGACGCCCCCCTCGGCGCTGCGGCGATCCTGGTCTCCGGACGCTATTTCGACCAGATCCTGCGCAACACGGAAAACCTCCCGCGCGGAACCGTGGCGCAGTATTTTATCCTGACCGACGGACAGGTCAAGATGGAACGGATCAACAACGGTCCGGACGAACGCCCGACCGTGAATCTGGAGAAAGGGCCGTATCCCGATCCGTGGCTCATGGAATGGCTGAAAGGAAAGGAATTCGGCGCCGTCATCCGCAAGGAACCCGGGTCAAAAAGCCCCGTCATCTACTGCTGCGCGTTCGTCCCCGCCATGAATGAATGGTACGTGGAGAAGATTCGCCTGGACGAATTCCTGCGGGATATTGAGATGCAGGAGAAAGGAGCCCCGAAATGAGCCGCGGCGCGACCTCCGGGAAAGTCCATACCGTCACCTCGATCGCGGTCGGGCTGAAAAACCTCAGCCGCGAACAGGACACCACGGTCACGTTCACCCACGTGGACCACTCCGAGGTGAAATTCGACGACAAGCTGGACGTGAAGCTGGAAAAGCTCGAATCGGAATACCGGCCCGGCAAAGTCTTCGCGGAGGGCGGACAGGGCATCATCCGCGAGGGCATGGACCTCAACCTGCGCCGCCTCGTGGCGATCAAGACCCTGAAGGCGGATGCGGGGGACCAGTTCACGCGCGGACAGTTCCTGCAGGAAGCCCGCGTCACCGCCCAGCTCAGCCATCCCGCGATCATCCCGATCTACTCGCTGAACACCGACGACGAGGACGGGCTCCACCTTGTGATGAAGCTCGTCGACGGCAAGACCCTGAAGGACTATCTGGACCAGCTCGAACACAAATACGCCACCTCCGGCATCGAACAGTTCGACGAACGCAAATCCCTGATGTACCGCCTGGAGATCATCCTCCGCGTCTGCGACGCCCTGGATTACGCCAACAGCCGCAACATCATGCACTGCGACCTCAAGCCGGAAAATATCCTCATCGGCGAATTCCGCGAGACCTACATCATGGACTGGGGCATCGCACGGCAGATTATGGAGCCCGGATACGATCCCGCCACCTGGGTGAAGCCGAACACCATCTCGGGCACGCCGCGTTTCCTCTCGCCGGAGGCCATCCACGGCGAACACACCGACCAGCGCGCCGACATCTACGCGCTCGGCCTCATCCTCTTCGAGGTCGTCACTTTCCGCGAAGCCTACATGGCGCGCACCAGCGCCGAAGTCGTCTCGCTCATCCGCGAGGGACGCATCGCGGAGACCCGCCACAAGTACGGCGTCAAGATCGATCCCGACCTGAAGGCGATCATCGCCAAGGCCACCGCGTACGACCGCGAGGACCGCTACCAGACCGTCCGCGAACTCGCCTCCGATCTCCGCTGCTACATGGCAGGCGAGGAGACCACGGCAAACCCGTACAGCGCGTTCGGAAAACTCTCCGCCTTCGCCGTCCACCACAAGCGTCTCTCCCTGGCGTTCGCGATCGTCTGCATCCTCACCCTGCTCCTCACGCTCGGTGTGACCGGATACCGCCGCATCAGCCGGATCAACGCGATCCACAACTACAGCCGTGAACTCGGTGAGGCGCTCATCCAGTCCACCGCCTGCGCCGACTACATCGAAACCCACGTCGCACGCAACACGCAGTTCCTGTCCGCCGTCACCGCCGAATACATCTTCCTGTACGGCGCGGACCTGAGCGAAAATGAGGAGGAGGAAGGGGAAGAGGAGTGCATGATGCCCGTCTCCGCGCTCCGCACCGATGCGAAGGATCCCCCGGCTTCGCTGCTGTATTCCTCCGTGTACCACCGCAAGATCGACTTCTCCCACTTCGCCCACAAGACCATCCACGGAGAAACGCTCACCGACGTCGAAAAGCGCCGCCTGCATATCCTGACGCACCTGAAAGACTCCATCATGGGCGTCTTCACCGAACGTCTCCCGGCGGAAGTCGCGGATGCCTCCCCCGCCGAACAGAACGAATTCCTCCGCCTGAAGGGCATCCCGCTCCATCTGCTGCTCTTCGGATTCCCGGACGGACAGTACGTCGTCTACCCCGGCAGCGGCTCCTATGCCGAAAGCTACGACCCGCGCGGACGCCACTGGTACAAGACCGCCCAGGAGGGCGACGGCGGATTCGCCTGGACCAAGCCTTACCCCGGCAACACCGCCGCGGCCGGCTATCTGCTTTCCTGCGACGTCCCGATGCTGGACACCGCCGGCAATTTCCTCGGCGTCGCCGGTTTCGACCTTAGCCTGAACATCATCATCCGCGACCTGATGAACAACGGCAACACCGGAAACAACGTCCTGGAAAAGACCCTGCTGGACAACTCCGGCCTCATCCTGCTCTCCACCGGCGGCCGGTTCGCGAGCGCCATGGAGACGAACAAGGAAGACTCTCTGACCATCCATTACGACGATCCCGAACTCTTCCGGCAGTTCATGGAGACCAAGTACGGCACCATCACCCGCGAGGAAAACGGCCGCAGATTCATCTACTGCGTGAACTATCTCCCCAGCCAGGACTGGTACTACATCGAAAAGATCGACGTCACCGCGGCTTCGCTGGGGATCTGATGCCGCGGGGGGAGCGATTTTTCCGTCGCCCCTGCGCAAAAAGCTGATTTTCTAAAATATTTCCTTGCAATTCTAACATCCGATGTTATATTTACATAAAAAAAACAGGCTCGAATACTGGCGGAAACTCTCCGACGAAGCGGGCGGCATGCTTTGTTACGGCGGACACGAGTCTTTCGACCGGAATGGGTTCAAAGTCCGTTCCTGGGACTCGAACTGAAACAAGGAGACGATCTGAACATGTCGGGATGGTATCGGCTTGATGACGGATTCGCAATCGGCACGGTCGTCGGCATCTTTGCCGTCATCGCGCTCTTCGCCATCTTCTTTCAACTCAATAAAATGTTCATGCCGGAGTCTCCCAATCTGAATCTCAAGGAGACCCGGCGGAAGCTGCTGCCGTTGTGCGTTCTGACGCTGCTGCACACGCTCATCATGCCGCTGGTGGCGTCTCCCGGACTCAGCATCGGCCTTTATTCGCTCTCCATTCCGTTCCTGCTGCTGTACGGCTTCATCTATATGGGCGTCGTCCGCATGAACCGCTTTCTGGGGACAGCCGCCGCGATCTACACGGTCAATCTCCTGATCCAGGCCGTGATCGCCTTCCTCGTCTGGGCCCACAGCCAGGGCGGGTGAGTCTCCTGCCGTCCCGCCACACCCCCCCCAATAAGCAACACCCGGAGGACCTAACATGAAATTCAAAACGGTCAGCGCATCTATGAAACAAACCATACTGATCCCATTGTTCCTTTTCATCTGCTTCTTTCAGGCAATCGGTGCCGATGTCCGGTTTTCGTTCCTGCGCGTCGATTTCCCGAGCAACGATCCGGCAATGAGGAAACAGGGGTTCTGCCTCACCAACCAAAACGAGAGAGACACCAAGGACTGTTACCACTGGTCCGTCCGGATCAACGGGAAGAAGGTTTTCACGATCAATGACCATTATATTCTGGGCAATTCGATCAATAAGGAGCGGTATTTCAGTTTCGACGACGCATCCGCGAACGAAATCGAAAACACCGGTCTCGACCTGGTGAGCCCGATCCGCCACTGGAACGGCAGCGCGCAATCCATGGGCTCGGAACCGGACCGGAAGGCGGAACTGATGAAGCTGCTGGAGCCGTACCTGCCGAACATGCCGGAGGACGTGGTGAAGGAACTGCGGGAACCGGGTTTCGGGGACGGCCGAGGGGTCCTGTATGCCAACGTGGAATTGCTGAACCCGGCGGACGAGGTCGCCGACAGGATCCTCATCACGTCGCTGCCGATCGGAGTGCCCCGAAGCTATGCCGTGTACTTCGGAAAAAACGAAAAGCTGGATTTCCGGTTCATTTCCAATACCTTGACCGGACCGGAAAAGTTCGATCCGACCCCCGTGTCTCTGTTCCGGGTCGATCATGCGGAATTCGACGCGGAAAAGGGCGTTTTCGCCATCGCCCATGACGTCGACGTTTTGCCGTTGAAGGAGGTTCCGCTTGCCTTCTACATGCCCGGCGTCGAGTTCGAACTCTTCCGCAATCCGGCCGATGCGGACCCGTATGTCGTTCTGAAGGGGAAGACATTCAAAATGGATTCGCTGGACGGCGAAACGATGGAAAAGCTGAAGACGCTGGCGGCGGAGACTGAAGGAAAGGAAATCCGTTATCGTCTGCGCGTCCTGCTTCAATTCCAGCCCCCTGCCTTTGAACTGGAAGGCGCATGCGTCCTGAAGACGGGCCCGCTGTCGAAACCGACGCCCAGGTTATGGAGGGATCCTTACCCGGTCACGAAGGAGCAAAAGGATCAGATCATCCAATACGTCAAGGAGGCACGCGTCGATCTGCTGGAAGAAGCCTGCGAGGGAAAAGACGTCGATTTCAACCGCATTTTCGACGAATCGGGGTGGTCTTTGCTCGCGAACGCCCTCGATCACGATCTGAAGGCCAGCTGGAACACCCTCACCCCGGAAGACATCGACAGGACCCTGGAATTTCTGCTGAACCATCACGCAGACCCTCAAATCCTCAACAAAAGCGGGTATCATGCCGCGACCAGAGTGCTCGCCCTGCCGTACAGCAGCCTGGAACTCCTGCTGAAGTACGGGCTGGATCCTTCCTACACGGATCCGGACGGGGAAACGATGCTTGACAAGGCGATCGAATTCCGCGCGGAGAAACGGAATGTCGATCCGAAGATGATCGAGGCCCTGGAGCGGCTTTGCTCCAAAAACCTGTGGAGCGCGGTGAAGGTCGACGACGCGGAAACGCTGCGGGCGCGCCTGGACGATGCGTCCGAACGGGCCAATATCAATGCGTTCGACAGGAAGGGCCACTCGCCGCTCTTTTATGCGATCCGGCGCGGCGACCTGGAGATCATGCGGATCCTGATTGACGCGGGAGCCGACCCCAAGCGTACCGTCTTTGAACACGGGAAAAACCAGACAGCTCTCCTGGAATATCAGCAGGACATCGAGCCCGCTCTCGCGGAATACCTCAAATCGCCCGTAAAAGGCGTGACGGTGACAAGAAAGAAAACGTCGGTGTTTGGCACCGAACCTTCAGGCCTCGAAAACTATCAGGAATATCAATTGACGACCCAGCTCAACGGGCGGTTTATTAAGGCCGTCAAAGCCGAGAACCTGACCGCCATGAAACAATGTATCGAGGAGGGGGTCGACGTGAACGAAGCAGGGGGCGAGTCCTTTTACGCTATCCAGTACGCCGTACAGAAGAACAACCCCGAAATGGTCAGGCTCCTGCTTGAAAACGGCGTCTCGGCGCATAACGGCAGGAAACTCGCTGACAAATACAAGTTCCTGCTGGCGAACGCCATCAGCTGCGAGGAGAGCTCGTCGAGCAACTGGAGGAAGCGTTCGGCGTATGAAGTGACAAGGCTGCTCCTGGATGCCGGATTCAGCACGGAGCTCCCCACCGGGAGTACGGTCGACAAGC
>JAEEQO010000159.1 GCA_016285335.1 Victivallales bacterium
GACGCGGCGTGCTGAAGCACCTCACGAACAAGGGTTCCCGCGTGGCCGTGCCGGACTATCCGGGCTGCTACATCTCCTTCGACGGCAAGCTCCAGGAGGAGACCGGCCGCGTGTTCGCCGCCGCCATCGCATGGAGCGGCAGCTGGGAATACAGCATCACCACCACGCAGAACAACACCGTGTTCTTCGCCGCCGGCGTCCCCGGCACACCGACCATTCTGAAGCCCGGCGAGGATTACAACTCCCCGAAGATCGTCATGACCTTCTCGAACGAGGGCGCGGGCCAGGCTTCCCGCAACCTCCACAACTACGGCCGCATGTACGGCGTCTACAACGGCGACAAGCAGCGCCCGGTGGTGCTGAACAGCTGGGAAGGCACGTACATGGACTTCAACGAGGCGAAGCTCGACACCTACATCCCCGACGCGGCCAAGCTCGGCGTCGAATACTTCGTGCTCGACGACGGCTGGTTCGGCAACAAGTACCCGCGCAACAACGACACGCAGGGCCTCGGCGACTGGATGGTCAACAAGGCGAAGCTCCCGCACGGCATCGAGCATCTCTGCGACCTGTGCGAACAGAACGGCATCAAGTTCGGCATCTGGGTCGAGCCTGAAATGGTCTGCCCGAAGAGCGAACTCTTCGACGCGCATCCCGAGTACGCCACCGAGCTCAAGGGCCGCAACGTCCAGCTCATCCGCAACCAGCGCGTCCTCGACCTCGCCAACCCGGTCGTCGAAGCGTACGTCTACAAGTGCGTCGCGGACATCCTGACGGAGCACCCGCGCATCGCCTACATCAAGTGGGACCACAACTGCACGCTCGGCGCCAACCCCGGCAGCCACGTCGACCTCGACAACCAGGGCTCGTTCTCCGACAAATATACCGAAGCCTACTACCGCATCATGGAGAAGCTCCGCAAGAACTTCCCGAACGTGATCTTCCAGGCGTGCGGCTCCGGCGGCATGCGCGGCGACATCGGCGCGCTCCAGTACAGCGAAGAGATCTGGGGCAGCGACCAGACCAACGGCATCAACCGCATCTCCATCCAGTGGGGCTGGAGCCACTTCCTGCCGGTCAAGGCCGTCGCCGCTCACGTCGGCTGCCTCAATGACGGCGACTACAAGTTCCGCACCGACGTCGCCATGACCGCGCGTCTCGGCGTCGAGCTCGATCCCTCCTCCCGCAACGCCCGCCGCCTCGGCGATCCAGCCCTCATCGCGAAGGGCATCGCGGTCTACAAGGAGCTCCGTCCGCTGCTCCACAGCGCCGACCTCTACCGCGGCCGCAGCCCGATGGTCTCCCAGACGACCGAGCTCACGTTCGTCTCCCAGGACAAGTCGCAGGCAGTCCTCTTCGGCTTCAAGCGCGACCGCGGCGCGAGGACTGAAGCCATCAAGGCTTCCGGCCTCGACCCGAACGCCCGCTACAAGCTCACCGAGCTGAACACCGATACCGAACCTCGCATCGAGGCGGGCCAGATCCTCACGGGCGCTCAGCTCAAGCAGAACGGCGTCCAGGTCAAGTTCCCGGACAAAGTCTCCAGCGTGAACATCAAGCTCGACAAGGTCCAGTGACCTGAATCCCGCTGACGGATATTCAGCAAAAAAACATGCGCGGACGCCGGCTTCAACTCCGGCGTCCGCGTTTTTTTTGCGATTGAGAGGCTTTTTTGTTGGGAATTATCTGCCGCCGTTCATTTCTAAATCCAGCAGATAACGTTTCCGTTCGAGGCCGCCGCCGTAGCCCGTCAGGCTGCCGCCCGCTCCGACCACGCGGTGACACGGCACGATCAGCGAAACGGGATTGTGTCCGACCGCGCCGCCGACCGCCTGCGCGGACATCTTTTTCATGCCGTTCCGGGCGGCGAGGATCCGCGCGATCTCCCCGTAGGTCATCGTTTTGCCGAACGGGATCGTCAGCAGGATCTCCCACACGGCTTTGCGGAATGACGTCGTTCCCCTGTTCGAATCCATGTTCAGCGGCGGAGTGAATCCCGGGTCCCGTCCGCTGAAATACACGTCGAGCCACCGCCTCGCCGCATCGAACACCGCCGGCGGTTTTCCCTCATAAACGGCGGTTTGCTCTTCAGGAAAGAATCTCTGCCCGTCGAACCACAACCCGGTCAGCGACGCGCCGTCACACGTGAGCATGATCCAGCCCAGCGGCGAATCGTAATGGCAGGCGTATTCCGTCCCGTTCCGACCATTTCCCGTCCCGCGGGCACGCTCACAGGCATTTCCGGAGCGCCGCCGGACACGACTGCCGTCAAGTGCTTGCTCTTGTGCCCGAGTGCAACCGGGCACTCCCGTAGTGGAGGACTTGTCATCCCAGGCGTTTTCCATTTGCTTCCGCTCCCTCAAGTTCCCAGGCGTCATGTTGTTTGTTTCAGCTTCGTTCGGCGTCTATTACTCTACTCTCCGCACGGAGGAAATTCAAGCGGCAAAGTTATTTTTCAGGGCCGATTCCTTCATTCCATTTTTTTTTCCGTTTTTTGTTTTAAACTGACACGCCATAGCAGCTTTCACGCCCCCATGGATTGAAACAGCGTCTCCCGGCAGGCAATCCACCGCAAACTGGTTGGGGGCTTCCACGCCCCCATGGATTGAAACGGCACCGCGCCGCACCCCGGAACGTTTTCCTTGCATTTTCTGGCGGTCGTTATGAACAGCGCGGCCGTGGACCGCTGGTACCGCCTCGTCGCCTCGGAGTCCGGCAAGCCGTTCCCGCAGGTGAAGATCGCGATCCTGAAAAGCCTGCCCGTCTGTCGCGCCGCGCGCTCGCAACAGTGCGCCGTCCTGCGGGCGTACCGGAGCGGCGGCCAGGTCGCCGCGGACCGCCTGATCGAATGCCTCTACGGGCTCGGATAGTTTTTGTGCAAGTTTTTTATTCCGTCAGGTTGCATTCCGGGGAAACCATGGTATATTAGGCTGAAGAACAATAACCTATCGCGAAACGGAAATTCGAACCATGACGCAGGAATCCGAACAGAACGCCGCATTCGAAACATTCGCCGAAGCCGCCGCGTCTCCCCTTCCAAACCCGAAGGCGGAGCCGGCCGCCGGACGGTATGAGCCCGGTTCCGCGCAGGACCGACTCGCGAAGATGCCGCCGGACGAGCTGAAAAAGGCATGCCGCGATGCCCGATTTCTGGTCTATACGAGGAAAATCCTCGGTGCGATCCTTGTTTCCGCCTTTCTGGGGTCCATGGGCATGCTTCCGTTTCTTGTTTTTATCATTCTGGCCAACAGCTCTCTTGGTCCTTTCTCCGTTTTGCTGTTCGGCGGCCTGTTCGATCTTTCCTTTGTCTGCCTGCTCGTGACGTTTCTGGGCTTCCAGTCCTCGTTTGCGAAACAGGTCATCCGGATCGGGTCGGTCGAAGCGGCCGTTTTCGCCGCCGTCATCCTGGTCTATGTGGTGTCTGACGTCTACACCGCGTTGGACGGGCTCCGGCGTCTGACTCCGGGCGAGATCATAGAGAAGGATAACGGGCATTTCCTCGGTTTTTCTCTGGGGGTGTTCGGCATGGTCTTTGCGCCGCTGACCTTCAAGGCGACGTTCAATCCGAATCTGTTCGGCACGGGGCGGTTTACCTACGCCCAGATCAAATACGTCCGGGAAAAACGGGAAGCGGGCCTGGAACCGGACAAGATCCCGCCGCCCGCCAGGTTTCGCGAACCCGATTTTGCCGAAAGGCTGATCACGGGCGGCGCGGCGTTCGGCCTCATATACCTGCCGTTGTTCTTTCTGTGGCTTGTGGTGGCCGCGAACAAAGGCTGGTTGGAGTGACGATGCGCCGGCAGCTGTGAATTGTCAGCCTGTCCGGGTATTTTTTCCAAAAAACGTAAAAGCGAGGTTGTAAAAAAACGTTTCAGTGTGCTATATTATATTTGCATCGCTTTTTATCCCGTTTTTTCATTTTTCGTGAGGAGAACGATTTCATGAGCAGTGAACCCGAAACACAGACCGCCGGACAGTCCGCGGCCACTTCTGCGCCGGAAACGGCGGAACAAGCCGCGGCTGCCGCATCGAAGCAGGAGGAAAAGCCGGCGAATTCGCTGGAGAGCCGTCTCCTGGCAATGGACGCGAAAGAGTCGAAGAAGGCGCTGCACGGTTCCCGCACGCTGAAACGCCTCGGCATCGTGTTCTACGTGCTCGGCGGGCTCATGCTGCTCGTGGAACTGATCCTGTTCGCGTGGCCGCGTCTTCCGGGTTTCCCGCGGGAGATCAGGACCGTCATCACGATCCTGACGTGGGCCCTGCTCCCGCTGGTCGTGGTCCTTCCGGCGTTCGGGTACACGCTCCGGAAATGGCGTTCCAACGCGGCAAAATGGCTCTTCCGCGTTTTCGCGGTCCTGGAAATCGTCGGCGGCGTGCTGCAGATGATCCAGATGGTCCGGGGGTCGAACATCGGCGGGTTCATCGGCTGGCTGGTCTCCGTCCTGGTCTCCATCCGCCTGCTCGTCATCACGTACAACGACATCCTGTTCGGATCGGATCCGCCGTCGCACAACCAGCTTGGCTACATCCGCTCGAAATGGAAAGCCGGGCAGAAGCCGGACCATGTGCCGGAACACGTCCACAAGCTGCCGAAATATGCCAAAGCGTGCTTCTACGGCTCGTTCCTGATCATCCCGTATGTCATCTATCTGACGGGCTGGGGCATCTCCGACCAGGTGACCTATTCGAAGGCGCAGGAGTATTACGAGGCGGGCCAGACGGCGTTCGCCGAAGCCGGACAGGCGCCGACGGCCCAGCAGGCGAACGAGAAGTACACGGTGGCGTACATCAATTTCTCGCTGGCGGAGATCGACCCGAAAAACGAGGACGTCCAGGTGTACCTCGGACTCTGCGCCGCACGCGGCCTCGGATGCGCCAAAGACGAAAAGAAAGCGTTCCGCCATCTGACCAAATTCCCCGAAACGACCAATTTCTTCCCGGACGCGCAGTATGAACTCGCGCTCCTTTACCTCTACGGACGCGGCACGGACCGCGACGTGGCGCAGGCGGCGATCCTGCTGAAATCCGCGGCGCAGAAAGGCCAGCGCGACGCCAAGGCGCTCCTCGGCTACGACATGAGCGACCTGGACGAAAACGGCAACGAGACCGGCAGCGACGAGGACGCGTTCAAGGAGCCGGACTACGGCGGAAAGACCGTCGAGGAATATCTCGAAGAAAAGATCGAGCGGGAAAGCCTGGTGAAAAACGGGTAAGAGCGCGTGCTCAAGCGAAGCTGAGAGCACTACCGCAGTGGAGGACTTGTCCTCCGTGCCCGAGCGAAGCCGGACACTACGGCAGTGGAGGCTCCGCTTCCCAGGGGGGCGTTGCGAGCAGGGAAGACTGGAAAACATCCAGAAGATGTCCCTGATATGCGTCTGCGTATGTTCCACTGAAAAAACGGTCCAGACCTGCTTCCGAAAGCTCCCGCCAGGATTCCGTTTCCCGTCCCGGGATGACCGGGAAGAACAGTGCGCCGTTGGCTTCGGCGGCAACCCGGTCACCGGACGAATCGCCGATCATCAGGATGTGTCCCGGCGGATATTTGCCCTCGGAAATCAGCCGGATCTGGTCTTTTTTCGAGCCGTATTCCTGTCCGGCGATCCATGCGACGAACCGGTCGACGCCATGTTCGCGCCATTCGCGTTTGAGCGTAGCGCATGGCGTATTCGAGACGACCACGAGGTCGGCGGACTCCGATGCGCGCGCCAGGGTTTCGCGGACATGCGGAAACGGCGGGATCCCGCGGACGGTCGCCGCGATGGCTTCATCGGAACCGATGCTCCAGTCGCAGATCAGGGACATTTCTTCGCTGAAATCACGTTCCAGAAGCGATTTCAGAGCCGGATTGCCGAGGCACGGCTCTGCCGCGACCCACGCCCGGAAACGCGGCGTGTCGGGAACGTCCGCGCCGCGCCCCCGCAGCAGGTCCAGTGCGAGAAGAAGGGCGCGGAACCGGTTTTCGCCGCGGTGGATGCTGTCGAGGTTCACATATTTCCAGACTTCGGCCGCCTCCCGCCCGGCGGAAAGTCCGTTCCGTTCGAAATACTGTACCAGGCAGTCGCGGAAACACCGGTGCTTCGCCGGCATCGTGTCGAACACGGTCCCATCGCTGTCGATGCAGATCAGGAAGTCATGCCGTTTCGGGACGGATTTGAGTTCTGTGCGGGTATCGTGCATGGGAAACGGAAAAACGGGATCGGTTTTGGGTGCGGAAAGGTTCGGAAAGAGGAAACGGTTTTCGAAAAATATAAAGTCGCAAAGCCGGAAAATCAAGCCTTCGGACGGAAAAAAGCCGGGAAAGCGATGGCGGGAAGCCCGAAAACGACGGAAATATGAGGGAAAATCGTTTAAAATCTAACGAGAATTGAGTATTTCAAAGAACAAAATGATTTTTTTCCGTGAAATCTCTTGACTTTTCTCTGTGCGATGCTACATTTATAGTAAATCGCGCCCGGGTGGCGAAATGGCAGACGCAACAGACTTAAAATCTGTCGGATTTTCCATGCGGGTTCGAGTCCCGCCCCGGGCATTTCACCGGATTAACGAAGGCATGAAACAGGATCGGAAAATAGCCGAGATCGAAAAAAAGCTCCAAAAAACGTTCTTTTTTTTGTTGGATGCACAATAAATCGTAAAAACATTTCGTTAATCTGTAACGATGCTCCGCATCAAAACAAATCAAATCAACCAATACAAATTTCTGAAAGGAACGACATTATGAACAAAATGACAGTTGCTATCCTGGCACTCGCCCTCACGGGCAGTGTTGCTTTCGCCCAGGGGCAGGGTGCCGGCGGCGCAGGCCGCGGCGGCGCCCGTGGAAACCGCGGCGGTAACCGCGGCGAGGCCGGCGGTGCTGCTGCCGGTCAGGTTCAGCCCGGTGGCGCGGCCGGT
>JAEEQO010000160.1 GCA_016285335.1 Victivallales bacterium
GGTCATCTACGTCCAGACGGGAGCGGAGGCAAATGCGACGCTGATGGCTGGAGGAGTGATTAATGCGGCGGGCACGCTGAGCGTATTTACCGCGACTGGCGGCACGCTGAATATCGCGAGCGGTGGAGTGCTGACCGGTGCTGTCGACATCACGGGCGGCAATGTGGCGATCGCCGAGGGCGGCACGTTCCTGATCGACCTCACGAGCCGTGCGCCTCGGTCCGCCGCGGAGGTCAGCGGCATCGGCAAAGTGACCGGCACAAAGATCATCACCGTGAAAGTCTCCGACACGCAGGCAAACGGCAAGTATGTGCTGTCCGCCAACGCGACCGGATTCGATGGCACGATCTCTGTGACCGATTCGGCCGGAGTCGAGCTCGGCACGATGGCCGTGAACGAGTCCGTCAAGATCGGAGAGACGGATTATCATCTGGTGCTGTCCGCCAACTCGCTAAAGATTTTCATCGGCATCGACGTGATCCCGTCGGATGTGTATGTGAACGACGCATGGATCGAAGAGGTCGTCGGGTCCACGGTCGCGCTGAAGGACGGCGGGATCGGCACGATCGGGTACGACGCCTTCGCCACCGCCGATGCGGCCAATGCGGCGGCGGATCCCGACGACGGCACTATCCACCTGGAGGCAGGCACGATCTCCTTCAGCTCCGATGTGCACGGCGTCGTCGTTTCCAACGGCGTCACGCTCGATCTGACCGGGACGAACGTCGATTCCGCGAATGTGCTGGCTGGCGGCAGGCTCACTGGGAAGATGGCGTTCGGAAGCGGCGCGGAAGTCGCGGCATCCAGCGGCGCGATCATTGATTTCGACCTGACGAAGGCCGCCGCGGGGGCCGAGACCGCGCTCCTGAACGATCAGTCCATCATCACGGGCGCGCCGCTCTACACGCTGACCGTGAACGGGAGCGAGGCGTTCGGCGACTACAAGCTGGCCGACGGCGCGGCGGGATTCGACAAGACCATTTCGGTCATGAACACGTCCGGCGAAGCGCTGGGCATCCTAACGGTCGGCGTCACGGAAGCAATCGGCGCGGTGGAATACACGCTGAACCTCTCGGAAGGCGGCAACCTGACCGTGACGCTGGTCGAGGGCGCCGATCCGACCATCTTCACGGGTGACCTGACCGACGCGACCAAGGACATCCTGACCGGATCGTCCGCAGTGGAGGTGAACGTCAATTCCGGCGGCAGCCTCCTGATTCACGACGGCGGAACCGCGATCGAAACCACCCTCAACCAGTATGGACATGTGCTCGTCTATGACGGCGCTTTTGTGAGCAGCACTACGATCAACGACGATGGGCGCGTGATTGTTTCCGGCGGCACGGTGAATGATACTGTGATCAATTCCGGTGGCCAGTTGTCGCTCTCTGGCGGCGTTGCAAACGGCGTGGTCGTCGATGGCGGCAACGCCGATTCCGGCGGCCTTTGGATTTCCGCGGGCGGTTCGGCAAACAGTGTCACGGTCAACCCCGAAGGTTATGTCAGTGTCTATCTCGGCGGCGCCGCCACGAACGTCGTGGAGAACGGCGGATGTCTCAAGATTGATGACGGGGTGAATGTCACATTCCTGCCGAATTCATTCTCCGGACTTGTGCTGAACGGAAAATGGACCACGGTCCATTCCGGGACGACGGCGACCGACATGACGGTCAATTCCGGCGGCGAGTTCTATGTCTATTCCAGCGGCACGGCGAATGGCGCCACGGTGAACTCCGGGGGAAAAATGTATGTTTCCTCCGGCGGCGTTGCGAACCGCGTCACTGTCAATACAGACGGGCAAGTCATTGTATCCAGCGGCGGCTTCGTGAACGGCGCCACTCTTCTTTCTCACGGCGATTCTGGCGGTCTTTGGGTTGTCTCCGGCGGCACAGCTGCAGACATTGTGAATGACGAAGGATATCTCGAAATCCGCTCCGGCGGCACGGCAGAAAGAGTCACGGTCGATAACGATGGCGTTGTATGGGGTTCTTCCGGCGCTCGTCTGAACAGCGTCACGGTCAATCCCGGCGCATACTTCGGCATTTCCTCCGGCGGCACGGCCACGAACATTGTGGAGAACGGCGGATATTTCAAGGTCGAAGACGGAGCGGATGTCGAGATTCTGCCGAACACCTTCTCCGGAGTCGTATTGAGCGGAGGCGATACGCCATGGGCAACGGTCCATTCCGGGACCACGGCGACCGATACGACCGTCGGTTCGGACGGTTATTTCCGAATTTATTCCGGCGGCCTCGCAAGCGGTTTCACCGTCAAATCCGGCGGCGAACTGGTCATGTTCAGCGGAGCCCATCTTACCGGAAAAATCACATTGGAAGACGGCGCGATCGTTTCCAATTTCGAGAGTAGCGCGATCCTCGACTTCGACCTGACGCAGACGTCGGCGGGCGCGTCGCCCTTCGTGAATGATCTGTCGTACTTCCCGGCGTGCGATTTCGCGCTCACAATCGACGGGACGGAAGCGGCAGGCACGTATTCCCTGGCGGGCGGTGCGGCGGGCTTCGACAGTATGATCTACGTGTATTCCCCCGGTTGGATTCCGGGCTGGATAATGCCGTCTTTCGGACTGTTGCTGGATTCCCCCGTCACGGTCGGAACGACCAGTTATCTGCTGACGCTGACGGACGATGTGCTCGCGGTGAACATAAGCCTGGTAAGCCCGGATGACGTGTTCGTGAACAGCGAATGGGCCAGTCTGCCCGATGGAACGAGCGTGACTCCGATCCCGGGTGGCGATGCCGCGACCATCGGCTACGATGCGTTCGCGGACGTCAACGATGCATTCGCGGAGGTCGCCGAGGACGGCGAAGTGCATGTGGTCGGCGGCACCGTCTCGTTCGGCGGCGCGGTCGACAAATCCGTCACGATCGGGGACGGCGTCACACTCACGGGGAAAGCCGCGTTCAACAGTTCAATTCTGATCGACGGCACGGTCGTGTTCGACACGGAAAACGCGTCCGACGGACCGCAGTTCACCGGATTCGAGAACGTTGACCTCGGCAATGACGCGAAGTTCACGCTGAACGCGACCCCGAAAGCGGTCGGGACCGCCATCACGCTCGCGACCGGAGCGGCCGAACTCTTCAAGCGCAAGGTCACGTACGACGACTTCGATTTCGTGGTCGGCGCTCCTCATTTCTTCGTGGCCGGGGGCATCGAATCCTACGTGCTCGACCTGGATGCGGATCGGAACCTCGTGCTGTCCTACGTGGCCTGCGAGAATAAGAGCGACGGCGACGCGAAGAACGGCTACCTGGTCAAAAAGAAAGACGTCAATCCGCACATCGGCGAGCTCCAGAGCAACATGGTGGACGAATTCAGTCGTGTCCTGCTTGACGACAAGGGAACCGTTTTCGAGAGCGGTAACTACAACTTCGTCGGCGGCGACGACATGGCCGACTACGCGAAGATCACGATGGCAAGCGCCGCGAAACTGCGATTCAGCTTCAAGGCGAAGGATTCGGCTGACAAGATCAAGTTCTCGCTCGTCAGCTACAACGCCGCCACAGGCAAGACGAAGACACTGAAATCCGCTTCGACGTCCAAGGGGAAGGAAGGGCTCACTGCTGCCGTCTTCGTCGACCCGAACGACCCGAAGACCGCCGGACTCCAGTATTTCGTCGCGGTCGAGAACAAGGGCAAGACGAATGTGTTCTACAATGTCGAGCTCACGGACGACAGCGATTTCTATGTCGATGCCGACAACGGCCATAACAACTCGCTGGTCGAGAAGAAGGTCCTGAACCCGTTCATCGACGAGTTCGCCAATACGGCAGTCGCGACTGGCGGGAAGACGTTCATTCAGCTCGACGCTGATGATTTTATCGTCGATGACCGCGGCGATTATGTCAACTGGGTCGGCTTCGGCGACGCCGCCGATTTCGCCCGGATTTCACCGAGCGCGCCCGCAATCCTGAATTTCACACTCAACGGCAAGTTCGACGTCGGAGCCACGCCCGCCTCGCTGAAGCTCACGGTCTACAGCCTGACGCTGAACAGCAAGGGCGTGTGGACGCAGAAAGTGATCAAATCCAAGACGCTCAACATGAACAAGGGCGAGAGCGTTTCCACCGGGATCCTTTATCTCGACCGGCTCAATGTCCCCGAGGCGGACCATTCCGGCCGGACCGGATACTATGTGTCGGTCCAGAGCACGAACGCGAAGAAGGGCGGCGAGGCGTACTACTGCGTGAGCACGACCGGCAACGTCTACAACGATGCAGATTACAGCATCGCAAACGTGAGTGGCAACGGCTGGCTGTTCAACAAGAAGGACAACGCCGTGAACGGCGAGCTCATGGCATCGTATGTGGGCACGTATGCGGAGACCTGGATCGATTTCGACTACGACGTGTACCATGACGAATATTACAACTTCGTCGGGTTCGGCGATACGTGCGATTACTCCGAAATCTATGTGGACGAGGAAGGTCTTTACAACTTCAAGATCGACACGACCGGCAAGGCGAAGTTCACCGTGTACAGCATGACGCGGAAGAACGGCAAGTGGACGCAGAAGGTCCTCGGCTCGCAGACGATCAGTGACGTGAACGGCGCGACCGGCGCGACGCTGAAGAAAGACGTGAAGCTCTCCACCACGAACGACGATCTCCGCTACTTCGTGTCGATGCAGGCCACCGACACGAAGAAAAGCCCCGAGGTGTACTACAACGTCATGTCCTTCCCGACCGCTGTTTCGGTGGCCGATGCGCTTGCCATGCCGGAAACGGACGCCCTCGGCATTTCGGACGTCCTGAGCTCCGGCCAGTACGATTCGGATGTCCTCGCCGGTTCTTGCCTCGACTCCGCTTCGGACAAGCTCTTCAATGAATCCGGCAACGGCCTGCTCGCCTCGCTGTAACAACAAACCACAAACACATTCCGCGCCTCATCACCAGTTCAATGGCGGTGAGGCGCGATATTTTGGAAGGCTGAGCTTCAACTTTCCGGATCGGCCTACTCTTGCGTTAGGTCAGCTTCTTCCCCCATCAGCATCTCCTCCTGCTCCTTCCACAGCTCCGGCACGCCGTGCCGAAGCTGTTCCAGGTTCATTTTTGCCGTCATGTCCCCGGTCACGATACGGTGTACGATTTTCGGGGACAGCATCCGCAGGCGGAGCGTTCTGGCAACGCAGGACACATCGATGCCAATGGCTGCGGCCAGGTCGGCGACCGATTTGAACTTTCCCTCGTCGAGGTAGTGTTGCCAGCGGAAGGCGCGGGCAACGGCCAGGGTGAGCGGTTCCGAGCCGTCCGATGTCACGCCGGGCACGATGATCCTGCGCCGGGCTGAAATGGTTCTGAGCTTGATCGGGAGGACGATCCGCAGCCGTCCGTTTTCAAGGATTTTCCGCACGATAAACCTCCTGTACAGATTTTATGGTTTCGGTTTTAAGTTCGATTTCGATGCCGTCCTCGTTGATGGTCACATGGTCAACGAGAATCCGCATGAGCCTCTGTTTCTCAACTGGCAGGAGCCTGGTCCAGAAATCTTCGTCGACCATCTCCATGACTGCCTGCTCCTTCATGCCCGTCTGCCGGGCTACGCTGGCTACCACTTCCTGCGAATGCAGTACCGGCATCAGCTCATCGCAGACCACCTTTTCGATGTCGCCCGCGGAAACAGATTTGATCGGGCATGTTTCATTTCCCTGCTTGATAGCCCCGGAGCAGCGGTAGTAGTGGTATATGCGTCCCCGGCGTGTTGATCTTGATGCAAGCATGGCGCGTCCGCAGTGGCCGCACCGGAGAAGGCCGGAGAGCGCGGCGTTCGATTCCTTAAAACGTGCGGCGGGATCCCTGATCGGGTCGTTCTCATGCAGGAAAGCCTGCACCATATCCCAGGTTTCCCGGTCGATGATCGCTTCCTGCTCGCCGGGATAGACCTCGCCCTCATAGAACACATCCCCGACATAGGTGTGGTTGGTCAGGAGATTGTACACGCGCGGTTTGTCCCATTCCTTGTTCGTGACGGTCTTGATCCCGTCCGCATTGAGCTCATGTGCGATTTGGTTCGGCGACTGGATTTCAAGGTAGCGCCGGAAGATTCTTTGAACGACTGCCGCTTTCTTCGGCTCGACCAGGAGCTTCTTGTTCTCGACGCGATACCCGTAGGGAACCTGTCCGCCGACCCATTTGCCTTTCTTCCGCGTGGCGGCCATTTTATCCTTGATTCGCGTGGCGATCATCTCGCGTTCGAACTGCGCGAACGTCATGAGGATATTCAACATCATGCGCCCTGCGGACGTATGCGTATTGATCTCCTGCGTGACCGAGACGAAGGCCACGTTCCATTTTTCGAACAGGCGGCTCAGGTCTGCGAAGTCGCACAGCGAACGCGACAGTCGGTCGATTTTGTACACCACGATCACGTCCACCTTCCCGGCTTCGCAGTCGGCGAGCAGTTTCTGCAGGCCGGGCCTGTTCAGCGTGGCTCCGGATATGCCGCCATCATCGTATCGTTCCGGCAGACACACCCACCCGTTCGCTTTCTGGCTGGCGACGTAGGCTTCCCCGGCTTCCCGCTGGGCGTCGAGTGAGTTGAACTCCATGTCGAGCCCCTTTTCCACCGATTTACGGCAGTAGATTGCACATCTGATTCTTTCCATCAGCTCTTCACCCCGAAAAACAGTTTTCCGTTCCAGCGTGTGCCGGTGATCGCCCGAGCAACCGCCGACAGCGATTTATATGCATGCCCATCATAAAGATACTTGCCCTGCGGGCTGACGGACACGCTGTATTCCTTGCCCTTCCAAATCCGGATCAGCCTCGTTCCCGCGACCTTGGCGGCACGTTTCTTCTTTCCGTACTGGAGGTTGGCCAGCGGGTCTTTGTCCGCAATGGCGTTCAGGCGTTCCATGTCG
>JAEEQO010000007.1 GCA_016285335.1 Victivallales bacterium
TATCTGGCGCATCAGGGGTCGAAGTTCGTGGAGCGGTTCGACGCCAATTCCTACCTGTACATCACGCGTGCGATCGACTATTTCGACCTTTCCGACTGCGCCGACGGCAATCTCGCGGGCGCGCTGAAGCCGGTTGCCACGCCGTTCCTCATCGTGTCCTTCTCCAGCGACTGGCTGTTTCCTTCCTACCAGTCCAAAGAGCTCGTCCGCGCGCTGCTCGACAACGGCAACGACGTGACCTACTGCAACATCCAGTCGTCGTACGGGCACGACGCCTTCCTGCTGGAGACCGAAGCGCTCGGCTCCCTGATCTCCAGCTACCTGACCAACCTGCCGTGGGAGCCGCCGAAATGACCATTAAGATCAACAACAACGAAATCCAGCTCCAGCGTTCCGATCTGGCCGCCATCCGCGACATGATCCCGGAAAACGCGCATATCCTGGATCTCGGCTGCGGTTCCGGGCGGCTCCTGTATGCCCTGAAGACCCTCAAGCACGCGAAAGTCATGGGCGTGGAGCACGACCAGCAGAAGATCCTGGAATGCGCCGCGCGCGGCATTCCGGTCATCCATGCCAGCCTCGACGCCGCCCTGACCGATTTCCGCGACGGGTCCTACGACTACGTGATCCTGAGCCGCACGATCCAGTCCGTGCAGCGCCCGGACATCATCCTGAACGAAATGCTCCGCATCGGCAAGCGCGGCATCGTGTCCTACATGAACTTCGGCCATATCAACGCCCGCATCCAGATGCTTTTCGGCCACATGCCGGTGAACCGCAATTTGCCGCTGCCGTGGTATAACACCCCGACCATCCGCCCCGGCACGGCCTCGGATTTCAAGGACCTCTGCAATACGCTCGGCATCAAGATCTGCAAGGAGATCCCGCTGACCAACGAGGGCGACTACCTGCGCCGCATGGCCGTCCTCTGGCCCAACCTCTTCGCATCCAACAGCATTTTCGTCATATCCAAGTGAGGTTGCATCGTTATGAATCCCGCTCCCGTCATCTACTGCGTCACGGTCGAAGACACCTCCGACAACCCGGAAGGCGCCGCCGAACTCTTCAACGCGCTTGAACTCGATTTCAGCTCGTGGCGCGACGAGGAGACGAAACACGTCCGGCACACCGTCTATTTCCCCGGTGAGTCCGGCGAGGCCGATGCCGCCGCATTCCGCGAACGCCTGAAGACCTCACTCATCCCCTTGTGGCGCGAATTCGGCGTGGTGCTGGAGGACCCCCGCACCGCCGAGATCAAGAAGGAAGACTGGGCGGAATCCTGGAAGATCCACTTCAAGACGATGGTCGTCTCCCCGCGCATCGTGGTGCGTCCCTCGTGGGAGCAGTACACGCCGGGTCCCGGGCAGCACGTGATCGTGCTTGACCCCGGCATGAGCTTCGGCACCGGCCAGCACGCCACCACGAAATCCTGCATTGCCGCCATCGACCGTTTCACTTCGGAATTTCCCGCCGGGCAGACGCCGTCCTTCCTGGACGCGGGCTGCGGCTCCGGCATCCTTTCCATCGCGGCGCACGCGCTCGGCTGCGCCCCGGTCGATGCGTTCGACATCGACCCGGACGTGATCCCGATCGCCCGCGAGAACGCGCAGGTCAACGGAATCCCCGACGCCGAGCTCGCGCTGTCCGTGTCCTCCCTGCTCGACTTCAAGCCCGGCAGGACCTACGACATCGTGGCGGCGAACATCCTGTCCTCCGCGCTGATCGAAGGCCGCGAACACCTCGTTTCGCTGGTCAAACCCGGCGGCATCCTGATCCTCGCCGGCATCCTCACCACGGAATACCCGGCCGTCCGCGACGCTTTTGCCGCGCTCGGCTGCGTCGAGCTCGGCAACTCCACCGAGCGCGAATGGACCGGCGGCAGTTTCCGCGTGCCGTAACCCGCTGACAGTCGCACCATGGACCGGGGCATTGCAGACGACGGGCGGACAGGAGCGGAGCAGGGGAGAGATTCCATGCCCGGCGAAGAAGTGTTCTCCAAGCCGTCTTCCGCGCGGCGCCGCCTCTCCCTGATCTTGTTTTTTACCGCGCTCGTCTTCTGCGCGTGGTTCTTCCATGTCGGACACGTGAACCAGATCGCGCGTTACGACGCGGTAAGCGCTTTCTTCGAGAATACCGGCGACGACGCGCACACGTTCCGCATCGACCGCTACCTGTATTCCGAGGCGAAGCAGATGAACACCCCCGACTGGTCGGAGTACGGAGGGCATTACTATTCGAACAAATCCCCCGGCACGACCTGGTTCGGCGTGGCGCTGCTCGCGCCGGTCTACCCGCTTGAGCGCCGCATCTGCCCGGACGGCGACGGCATTTCCCCGCGTGCGGAAATATTCAATGCGTGGTATCTGAACTTCGTGATGGGCGTTCTGCCGACGGCGTTCTCCGTGCTCGCGCTCGTGGGCATTCTGCTGAAACTCGGCGCAAGCGAGGCGCGTGCGTATCCCGGCGCGCTGCTGATCGTGCTCGGCACGGCTGTGTTTCCGTTCGCGACCACGCTGATGGCGCACTCCACCGTGGCGGCGTGCCTGGTGTTCAGCCTGTGGTCGTATCTGCGCGGCGGACGTTTTTCGCTCGCGGCGAGCGGGGCATGGTTCGGCGCGGCGGTGCTGTTCGACTATTCCGCCGGACTTCTTTTGCCGCTGGCGCTGGTCTTCCTCGCCGTCCGCGAGAAAGGCCGCATCTGGCAGTTCATCGCGGGCGGGATCCCCTTCGCCGTGCTGTACTGCGTCTACAACGCAATGTGCTTCGGCGGGCCGTTCTCGTTCGCCGCGCAGTACATCAACCCGGTCTACCGCACCGAGGGCGACGCCGCGGGCGGCCTGCTGAATCTGCCGAAACCGTGGCTGATCCTGGAACTTCTTTTCGGCGCACGTCGCGGCGTGCTGATCGCGTCGCCGTTCCTGTTCTTCGCGATCCCCGGGTTCATCGCCCTCTGGCGCGAACGCGGCCTCCGGCGCGGACTCGCTTTGTTGATCGCGCTGTCGTTCCTGGCGCTCCTGCTGATGAACGCGTCGTTCAACGGCTGGCACTCCGGCGCGAGCTTCACGGCGCGCTACATGGTCCCGGTGTTCCCGCTCGTCGGCATCCTCGCGGTGATGGCTCCGCTGAAGCCGGGCTGGCGGCGCGGGCTTTTCGTTTTGTTCGCCGCGATCTCCCTGATGAACATGTTCGCCGTGGCGGCATACACGGTCACGCCGCCGGAACACGACCCCTCGCCGGTCTACGTGACCTCGTACCGGCATCTGTTCGACCGTACGCCGCCCGCCATCCTGATGGCGCAGCTTGGACTTCAGGCGCTCCGTCCGGATGCGGCCGCATTGCGCGATGCCGCGCGGTTCACGCTCGGAAGCCTGATCGGACTGCCCTACCTGATTTCACGGCTGTTCCTTTTTATTCTCGGGCTCGCCGTCTGGACGTGGCTGCTGATCGTTCGTTTTGACTTTTTGCCAGGGGAACAGAATGCGTCCCTGCGGAAGAAATGGGCGACGGTTTTCGAATCTGTTCGGGATTTCCTGCTGAAGCGTCAGGCGGGATTATGGGGTGTGCTTGCGTGCTGTGCGGCGGTCGCGGCGCTGCTTCTGCCGGGTGACGTTCCGTTCACGTACGGAGGCGAACTTCAGGTTCACAAGAGGGCGATCGACGCCATCGGGGCGAATGCGTTCGTGAATCCGTTCGCCCAATGGGGCCTCTCCGTGCTGTTCTATCAGATCCTGTATCTCTTCACGAAAGACATCCTTTTCCTGGCGTTTCTGAAGACCGCGCTGTCGCTGCTGGCGTGCTGGCTTCTGCTGAACCGGGTCGCGAAGTATGCCAAGCTCTCCGCGCCGCTCCTGTTCCTTTTCGCCGCGGCGTCGCCGTATCTCCTGCTCGCACACAAGTCCCTGCGAGGCGATTCCCTGCTGCTTCCGGCGGGGGCGTTCGTGCTGTATGCTCTGGTCCGGCTTATGGACCGCGACGATGCCGCATCCCGCGCGAAACAAATTGCCCTGCTGTTCGGTTCCCTGCTGGTCTGGGGGCTCCTCTGGCTTCGGACGCCGCCCGGACGCATCCCGGTTCGCGGTCCGTTCGCCGTGCTTCAGACCACGTTCGGCGGATTCGCCGACGTGTTCCATCCCGAGCTGGGGGACGTCGATCGGGAAGCCGCCTCGTTCCTGCTGCTGTTGGCTGTGATCTCGATCGTGCTCATGGCGGCGCTGCTCCTGACCGGGGCAGTGCTCAGTTTCGTCCGCAAAGACCGCGCCGGCATCGTTTCCTGCGTCCTCGTGCTGCTCGCCTCGCTCGCTTTCCTCGTGATGAAAGAGCCGTTCCATCCGTTCCACTACCTGTACGCCGTGCCGTTCGCCGCGTACCTGGAAACGACCGGCGCGATGTGGTTCCTGTCCGGCCGCACGCTCCGCCCGGCGAAGATCGCGCTCGGCGTCTATTTCGGGCTGTGTTTCTGCGGTTGGCTGGTGTTCCTCGGCGTGATCCACCGCGATGCCGGAAACCGCGCCGAGACGTTCGGCGTGTCGCTCTCCGAACAGCAGGCGGGCGCGGTGCACATCAATTCCGAGCTCCGCCGTTACGCGCCCGGCCCCATCGCGATCACAGCCCGCAACAAAGAGGAACGCCGCACGTTCTATCCCGTCGGCTGGATGGCTTCGCTCGACCGTCTCCGCGATCCTTATGTCCAGATGCCGAACGCCGCACCCGCGCCCGGATTCTTCATCGCCTACCGCGACGCCTCCCGCGCCCAGACCGGCTATCTGCGCATTATGGCACGGTTCAAGGACGACAACGGCCTCCTCGAAAAACTGCCGAAACTCCCGGAAGGGACGCCGCCCGCCGACTAGCACACGGCGTGTGCTGAAACAGCCGAGCACCACACCATAACAGCACCATAACAACACTGCTCTGTGCTCTCGCGCAGCAGAGCACTGTATCAACACTGCTTGCAGTGTCCGGGCAAAAAAAAGCGTCCGGCAACGAGGTGTTGCCGGACGCGATGTATCCGAACTTGGAAATGTGCGGCGTGCAGCCGGGGAGCTTTTACTCCAGCACGGCGGCCGCGGCCTTGAAGTCGTTCTGGAATCTGCTGTCGTTCGCGGTCCTCCTCAGCTCG
Source organism: Victivallales bacterium (assembly GCA_016285335.1). Next base: position 5,120 of record JAEEQO010000007.1, read on the forward strand.
CTTTCCTCAAGGGAATATGCCAGCTGGTCGAAGCCGTTCTTTTCCAGGTAGATCACGGTATCATACAGGTCTTTGCCCGACGGGGTCGCGCGGTAGGCGTTGATCTTCGCCTGGGCGCGGAGCAGGCGCGCCAGATAATCGCGGGTCAGGATGACGCTCTTCAGTTCCTTTTCCGGGGTGCCGTCCACGATGAACGAGACTTTTCTGCCGCTGGGGAAGAAGGTGTCCGCGGAGTTCAGCGCCAGGAAATGCAGGTCGAATCCGCCGAAGTCGTCCGTGGTGTACTTTCTGTTCTGGCGGTCGGAACGCACGGTGATCTCCTGATGGGACAGCGGAGTCTTGGTGTTTTCCGTGATGTCGCTCAGCATCTTGCGTTCGAGCGAGACCAGGTTTTCTTCGGAGCGTTCCTCATTTTCCCAGTTCAGGGCGGGGTTCATGCCGGTGAACGACAGGTTCGTGATGGATTTCGGGATGTCGTAGGGCAGGATGCCGAACGAGAAGATGAAGAGCAGGTGGGAGCCGATGGAGACCGGCAGAAGCCCGATCCCGGCGGGGACTTCGTAGAGTTCGCGCCAGCCCTGGTACGGAGTGACGATGGACTTGACGGTGCTGACCTGGTAGTTCTTGACTTCCACGGATTCGAGCTTTTCGATCTCCACGTGATAGGCGGAATCGCGGATCGTTTCCGGCGTAAGCTTCAGGTCATAACGGGTGCTGAGGATCTTTTTGTCGTCTTCCTGCGACACGGTGCTGATGTCGCGGAGGTGATTGGCGCAGCTCGTGAGGAGAAGCGACGAGATCCCGAAAACCGCCAGAAGCGGCAGATGCTTCATTTTCATTGAAACGTAAACTCCTTTGGGTTGGTATGGTTTGGTTGAAATGGAAAACCCGCCCGTTTCCGGGCGGGGATGTTTCGTTTTTTACTGCCTTAACTGCTTGCTGTAGCGCTTGGCTTTGTCGCTTCCGGCATCGGCGGCCTTGTTGATCCACTTCAGGGCAGTCTGGATGTTGGAGACGACGCCGTCGCCTTTTTCATAGCGCACGCCGAGGTCGAACATCGCGTCCGGGAGACCGAGGTCGGCGGCCTGCCGGAGATAATCCATGGACTTCGCGTCGTTCTGCGGGATCTCCTTGTAGCCGGTCTTGTAAAGGTTGGAGATCCGGTAGAAGACGTCCGCCTGGTTCAGCGCGCAGGCTTTCATGTAATAATCCAGCATTTCTTTTGCGGATCCCTTGTAGTCTCCGTTGTCGATGGCCTTCGCCACCTTCAGCGCGGCTTCCGCGGAACCGAGGTCGGCGGCCTTTGCATACCACTTCATCGCTTCCTTGGTGTCGGAGAACCACATGCCGAGGCCGCGTTCGTTGATCTCCGCGACTTTCAGCGCGGCGTCCACGTTGCCGGCTTCCGCGGCGGGCGTGAACGTTTTCAGGGCTTCCTTGTATTTCTTGTCCGCGAACTGTTTCATGCCCGCCTCGTATTCCGCCTGCATCGGCTGCTGACTGGCGTTCTGCGCCACTTCCTGCTCCGGCTCATCGACCTGTTCCGGCTCCTGTTCCTGCGGCTGGGGCTCCGTGAAGACGAACTCCACCATCATCCTTCCGCCCGGCTTCGTGCTCCGGACGGTGCGGGTAAGGCGTTCCTCTCCGTGGACGCCGACGACGGTGAACTCGCGGAAGGTGTCGCATTCGACTTCCTGTCCGGGCTTGCCGGTGGACCCGTTGAACGTGATCTCCGCGTCGTCGAGGTTGGAGACGAACTGCAGATACGAGGGCATTGCGACGGGTTCGAGCGTGCATTCGTTGTTCTGATCGGCCTTGACCGTGAACTGCGGGACGCTCAGGTCCCTGATCCCGTCCGCACGGACGGAGATGGCGTAGTCTCCGGCTTCAAGTTTCTGGCTCCACGGGAACACGCGGATATCGGACCAGGTCTCGTCGCCGACCTTGATCTCCACGCCTTTTCCCTGCAGGTATTCCACCAGTTCCGGCGACGCGTCGAACGAGATGCTGACGATGCCTTCCTGCTTTTCGGGTTCAGGCGGGATCACTTCTTCCGGCTTGGTCTCCTGCTCGTCCTGCTGCGCGACCTGGCCGTCGCCGGTCTTGTCCGGCTCGTCGGCGGGCGGCGTGACGACCGCGACTTCCTCGACCAGATGGCAGTCGAACGACATATCCTTGTCGAGGTCGATGTCGAAGTTCTGGCCGACCATGCCTTTCTTTTCCGCCGTGATGGAATACTTGCCCGGCGTCATGCCGGTCAGGTTCAGATTACCCGCGGCCGGCACAAGGTAGGTCCCCTGAAGCTGGTGGTTCAGGAACAGCATGATCTGGGTCCCCTCCGCCGCGTTGAGCTGAAGCTTGTAGGTGATCTTCTGAAGGTCCACGTTCAGGTTCTGGTTCCGGGTCAGGTCGCACGCCATTTCCTTGGAGTGGTACCCCTCGCTGGAGATCTCCATCTGATATTCGCCCGCCACGATGCCGTCGGCGACCGCCATGCCGAGCGAATTCGCCTTGACCGTCTGGACTTCCTTGCCTTCCTGTTTCAGGACGATCTCCGCGTTGGGCGCGGTGCGGACCGTGAGGGCGACCTTCACGCGTTTCTGCTGCGCCTGGAATTCCATGTCCCTGTTCAGCAGCAGGGTCTGTTCATAAGTCTCCCAGCCGGGAAGCTCGATGTGGACGAAGAGCGTTTCGCCGAGCAGTTCAGGGAAGACCGCGCTCCCGTCCGCCGGGACCGTCATGGTCTTTTCCCCGTTTTCGACGCCCTCGATCCTGATCTTCGAACCGGGCTGCGCCTTGATGGCGAGCTTCTTGAAGTCGGCGGTCAGCGGCAGATCGAGCTCCGTGTTGTCTTTCAGTTCGACGTCATGTGTGAGCTGGCGGTAATTGTTTCTGGAGATCCTGACCTTGTATGTGCCGGGCTCCAGGCCGGGGATCTTGAGCATGCCTTCGTGGTTGGAGGCGTAGACCCGCATCTGGCCGTCCTCGGAAATGAAGTGGATCTCGGAATCCGGGGTCGTCTTGATCTGCAGGTCGTACCGGCTTACCTGAACTGGCGGCGGGGGTTCCTCGATGAAGGGGTCCGTTTCCGTGACGCTGGTCTCCGCCGTCTGCTGCGGCTGGGGCGGGACGTCGGCCTTGCGGCCCTTGAGCGCGACGATCGTGCCGATGCCGCCGCCGAGAAGCACCAGCAGGACGACGGCCGCCAGGACGGCCCACTTGATGTATTTCTTGTACTGCCAGGCGAACTGCGTGGTGGTGATGCCGGAGCTGAACGCCGTATTGTGTTCGGTATCGCCGGCGATTACTTTCTTGATGAGCTCGGCCGATTCGTACGCGGTATGCGGCGGGAACGTCTTGTCCATCGTTTCCAGCAGTTCGGTCGCGCTCTGGAAGCGGTCCTTGGCGTCCTTCGCCATCATCTTCATGACGATTGCCGCGGAGGCCGGGGAGACCTCGGGATTGATCTTCCGCGGATCGGGTACGGGGTCCGCGAACAGCTTGTGAAGAATTTCGAACGTGTTGTGGCCGGGATAGGGGTGTTCCCCCGTCAGCATTTCATAGAACGTGGCGCCGAGGCTGTAGATGTCCGCGCGGGCGTCGACGCCCTTGGCGTTCTGCGCCTGTTCCGGCGAGAGATAGGCAGGCGTGCCGATCATCACGTTGGTCCGGGTCAGCTCGTTGTCCGCGTCGTCGTTCTTTGCGATACCCAGGTCCGCGAGCTTGACCTCGCCCTGTTTCGTGAACATGATGTTGTCGGGCTTGATGTCGCGGTGGACGATGCTGAAGCTTTCGGCCGCGCGCAGCGCCGACGCGATGGCCTCGACGATGACGACAGCCTGTTCCTCCGACAGCGTTTTCGTGGATTTCAGGATATTGCGCAGACTGCCGCCGTCGATGTACTCCATGACGATGTACGGGCAGCCGAACTCGGTGTCCGTTTCGACGTCCATGACGCCGACCACGTTCGGGTGGCGGATCTCGGAGGCGAGTTTCGCCTCGCGGATGAAGCGGTCGAGGAATTTGTCGTTGTCCTCGAGGAACTCCCTCGGAAGGACTTTCAGCGCGCGGTAGGTGCCCAGCGTCTTGTGCTTGGCAAGGTAGACCTCGCCCATGCCGCCTTTGCCGATGCGCTTGACGATGATGTATTTGCCGATCTCGCGACCGGAAATGAAGATCGCCTGCGTCGACGACACGCCCGCCGGAAGCGGAGTCTGAGAGCCGGTCGAGGAGATGGACGACGGATGTGTCCCCGCCCCGTCCGAGACCATCGTCCGGTCATAATCGTCGTTGGCGGCTGCTTCCTTCGCGGCTGCTTCCTTGTCGGCTGCTTCCTTGTCGGCTGCGATCTGTTCCGCCAGTTCGTCGGACATCATGGTCATGGCGGTGGCGTCGATGCTGTTGTCGTCGTACTTGCCGATCGGGAGGAAGTTCAGCGTGACGGTCTGCTCCGGTCCTTTTGCCGCATCGTTGATATTCACCACGGTCTGCATCGTACGGTCGATGTCCATGGCGTCGTCGGCGGGGCGGACGATGTCCACACGGATCTCCCGGTCGCCGATCTGGATGATGTCGCCCGACGAGATTTTCCGCTTGTCCTGGATCCTGTTGTGATTGAGGAACGTTCCGGTCTGGCTGCCGTTGTCCCGGATGAACAGTTCCTCCCCTTCCTCCATCAGGAACGCATGGCAATCGGAAACCCCGGTCGCCGCGGTGATCGCAATGCCGTTGGTCTCCTTGGAACCCAAGGAGATTTCGTGATCGACAAATTCAACCGGGAAATCTTCACCGGTCAGGCCATGACATATAATCCGCATATTTCGTCACGCATTCGGGTTTATATGGTTAATAAAAATATAGATAAAACAGTTGTTCGGCTGATGTTTTAAAAACTATATCACACGGAAGTGAGATTGCAAGTAGAAAACCGGAAAAAACACTTGTTTTTTTGATGAAACTCCGTCGGAAGATTCCGGGGTCAGTTTTCAGCTCCTCCGGGCAGCAGTCCGCGAACCGCGGAAACCAGTTTTCCGTCCGCCGCGCCCTCGGCGGCGACCAGCGGGACGCTGCGGTACTGGCAAACGTCCCTCGTCGCGGTCAGGTACGGCTGCAGGCGGTCGTCGTCTTCGTCCCCGTCCGGCTGAAGGAACAGGATCGGGATCCCCTTCTCGCGGAAGAAATCGGCCTGGTACGCGATGACGTTCTCATAGCCGGACGCGGAAATGCCGTCCTCGGCATATTGCCGGGCGAAGCAGATCACGACGGCCGAGGGCGACGCCTTCGCGATCGTGTCGAGTTCCCGTTTGTAGCTTCCCATGCCCGCCGCTTCCTGGAACGAGACTTTTTCCGCGCCGAATGCTTTTGCCAACGCCTTTTTCGCATCCCGCGCGAGCGCCGAAGTGTCGGAAAGCAGCACGATCTGGTTCTTGCGAAGCGGATCGGGGACCATTTCGTCCTCGTCTTCTTCTTTCCCGGAGCCGGACGGCGTTTCGCTGACAGTCCGGACCGGAGTGGCGACCGTCGTGGCGGCGGGTGTGACTTCCGTGTCAGCGGCGGCGGTGTTCGCGGTATTGGCGGGTTTGTTCGAGGCTGCAACGGTGTTCTGTTCAGGCCGGACATCCTGCGCCTGTCCGCCGGAAACGGGCTTCGTCTCCGCGGTCACAGTGGTGCCCGGAATGGCCGGAGACTCGGTTTTGTTTCCGGGATCCGGCGGCGTGACCGCGGGGGATTCATCTCCAAAGATCAAAATCAGACCGATCAGGCCTGCGCCCAGCACAAGCACAAAACACGCAGCCAGGACCGCGACGACGACCACGATCCCCTTTTTGGATTTTTTCGGGGAAGCGGCTTCTTCTTGTTTCGGGGGAGCGTCCGGAGCGGTCGTTTTTGCTGCCGGAGCAGTCGTTTTTGCTGCCGGAGCAGTCGTTTGAGGCGCGGTCTGCCTCGGGGCAGGGGATGTCTTCTGAGGCGGAGCGGCAGAGACCGTTACTTCGGGCTCTGCGGCGGGTTTGGGAGCCGGAGCGGCGGGCGGCGCAGTGGTCGCCATGGTGGGCATCGTGACCTCGGGGCTTTCCTCTGGAGCAGGGGCCTGCGGTTCGGGTTCCGCAGGTTCGAACGTCTGAGGCGCAGAAGCAACCGTTTGAGGTGCGGAAGCGACCGTCTGAGGTGCGGAAGCAACTGTTTGAGGTGCAGATTCAATCGTTTGAGGTTCGGGTTCCGGTTCGTTCACGGGCTCGACCGTTTGAGGTTCGGGCTCGACCATCTGCGGTTCGGGTTCCGGTTCGTTCGCGGGCTCGACCGCTTGCGGTTCGGAAACTGGCGGCGCGGCGGTCGCCATGGTGGGCATCGTGACCTCGGGACTGTCTTCCGCCGCGGGAACGGGAGCCTGAGATGCAACCGTCGCCATGGTGGGCATCGTGACCTCGGGACTGTCTTCCGCCGCGGGCGTCTGTGGTGCTGCGGTCGCCATGGTCGGCATCGTGACGTCGCCGGCGGGTGCGGCGGTCGCCATGGTCGGCATCGTGACGTCGCCTGCCGAGGTCCCGTTCCCGGACTGTTTGTCCACGAGGATCTCTCCGCGGGTCCGCAGGGGACGCGACGCGATTTGATCCGGGATCCGGATCTTCTTCAGTTCCTGCACCAGAGTGTCGGGATCGGGGATGCGTTTTTCGAGGTTCTTTTCCGTCATCCGGGCGATCAGGTCGGCCAGGTCCTGCGGGGTTTCCGGGCAGACTTGCCGGATGTCGGGAGTGCTTTCCGGGTCCATGATCTGCGACAGGATCTGGATCGTCGTGTCGCCCGAGAACGGGCGCTTCCCGGACAGCATTTCATAGAACACGATGCCCAGGCTGTAGATGTCCGCCCGGGAATCGACCTTGCTGGAATCCTTTGCCTGTTCCGGCGACATGTAGGCCGGGGTGCCGAAGACCGAGGATGCCATGGTCAGCATGGTGTCCTGCTCGTCGGTCGACTTGGCGATCCCGAGGTCGGCGAGCTTGGCGGAGCCGTCCGCCGTGAACATGATGTTGTCGGGCTTGATGTCGCGGTGGACCATGTGGTGCGCATTGGCCGCCGAGAGCGCGCCCGCCACCTGGGTGATGATCTCCAGAGCCCGTCCCGGCGGGATGCGGCGCGTCTTTTTCAGGAGATCGCGGACGCTGCCCCCCGGCACGTAGTCCATGATGATGTAGTACAGGCCGTTCTGGGGGTTCTGGCCCGCGTCGTGGACCGCGATCAGATTCGGGTGCTTGATCTTGCAGGCGAGTTTCGCCTCGCGGATGAACCGGTCGACGAACTGCTTGTTCTTCTTCGCGATGTCGGGCGCCAGGATCTTCAGCGCGAACAGGGAATCGAGCACGGTGTGCCGGACAAGATACACGGCGCCCATTCCGCCGCGGCCGAGTTCCTTCACGACGGAATACTTCTCGAAAAGCGTCCCCGGTTTCAGGGCGGCGTCTTTGGGCTTGTCTTTGTCTCTGTTCTTCGACCAGATCATGAAAATCGGCGCGTTGTCTTATCGCGGAGCGAAGAGGAAAGAAACGCGGGTGTGCAGATTATTGTTCGCCGCCGACGACCGATTTGCCGTCAAGCGCCGGAAGGTTCTTCGAGAGCGAGAAGAGGGCTTCGTTCATCGCCTGTTTCATCAGCTGCGGGTACAGGCTCACGTCTTTGCCGTGCCTGGCGTAGATCCAGTGCATGATGTAGTCATAGCCGCGGTATTCGTGGCTCCACACGATGTCGCCCTTGCGGTTGAGCAGCTCGAACTTCACCCAGAGTTCGTTCTCCGAGGTGCCGAACGGTGCGCCCAGGACCCAGAAGACCGGGGAAATGAGGTAGGTCAGGCAGTAGGAATAGATGCTGCCGGCGTAGAACGTGTTCGTGACTTTTCCGCGGAAGACGTAGTCCGCGTCCGCCTGTTCGGCGCTGTTCGCCTTCGAGACGCCGGCGAAGAGGCCGGATTCCTGCAGGCTCGTGTAGGCGGCATTGGACAGGTCGCTCGCCGGATCGAACTGGAACGCTCCGATGGAGACGAACCCTTCGGCGGTCTTTTCCGGTTCCTCCTTTTCGTAGAAGCCGGCGGGGAGCAGCGGGATGAGGCCGAACCAGTAGGAGCCGTGATCGCCCTCGGGATGCGCGGAGGCCTGTTTCGCCTGAAGCGGATCATAATACTTGGTCTGGCGCTGGTCCAGGAACGGAACGACGGCGACGGTTTTCTGCGACGCTTCGCTCTTTTCGAATTTCGCCATGACGCCGGGGGCGGACGCGTAGTCGAACGTCGCGACGCTGGAGCATCCGGTCAGGATCACGGCGACGGCTGCCGCGGCAAGGGTTTTCAGGTCTGTTTTTTTCATGGAAAAAGCTCCTCGTGTATTGTTTTGATATAGCGTTGATCGCTGTTGAGCAGATTCACTCTGTTTGGCCGGGCAGGGCGTTCGGGGTTATCTCCTGGTCGCCGACCTTGGTTGGCTTCGGGTCGTCGGATTCCGGGTCGATCCCGAAGAAATCCATCGAACCGTTTTCATCGGTGAGCCTGGAGATCAGGTCCCAGGCGTCCGAGGTGTTGATGGGGATGGTGAGTTCCAGGATCTTTCCGTTGACCGCGGAGCGGGGCGACTGCTGTTCCGTGCCGAAATAGGACTTGATGGCGGGCAGAATATCCTTCGCGCTCTCGGCGGCCGCGGCTGCGTCGGCCTCGGACTTGAACGTGAACGAACCCTTCAGGATCGTGAGCGCGCCGCTGACCTGCGCCGTGAGGCCGATGTCGGAGATCTTTTTCATGAACGAGTTCAGAGCCTCCATCGCGTCCGTGTCCGCCGGGTTGAGGCCGACGAGTTTCTCCGGGACCAGGTAGCACGCGAATGCCACGTCCTGGCCGGCGAGCTTCGCGAAGCTTTCCGGCGGCGGTTTGTTCCCCGGGGTTGCGGGCGTGGCGGTCAGCAGGGACTGGGACATCTTGTCCTTGGGGTTGACGTTGATGCGGAACTGGATCTGGTTGGGCGTAACGGGCACGACCATGACGTCCGCGCCCTGCGTGTTGTCTTTGCCCGCCAGGCTCAGGTTGTAGAAGTTCATGTCGTCCTTTTTGCTGACCTGGGGCTGGGGCATGGAACCTTCCTTCTGGTTCATCGTTTCCATCAGCTTGTCGATGTCGCCCTGAAGGTTGCCGGAGATGTTCGCGACGCCCTCGATCGTGCCGCTGAACGGCGTGACGGTCGCGATCCTGAGGTTCGCGATCACTTCCATGTCGCGGTTCTTCGTGTCGAACATGCCGCCGCCTTTTTCTTCCTTCTCCTTCAGAGCCTGGTTCTTGTCCTTCTGGATGCGGTCCCAGACTTCTTTGTCCATCGCCTTTTCCGGCTGTTTGGTGTTGATGTACACCACCACGTCGGCCGACGGATCGGCGTAGCCCCAGAGGGACTCCTCGTTGTCCGCGGCCATCGCTCCGAACCCGGAGGCGGACAGCAGGACTGCGGCAAGCAGTGCGTATTTCTTACTGGGCATGGTCAAACCTTTCTTCCGAGATCTTGAGGAGGTAGTCGTTTTCCTTGATCTCATCCTCGGATGGCGTTTCGGGCTCGGGGAGTTCCGACGCGATCTGGCACAGGGCGACGGTGTAGTTGTCCTTGGCGCCCGCTTTTCGCACTTCTGCGGTCAGCGCGGCGATCTTGTCATCGAGCGTCGTCGTGTTGCGGAATATCTGCTGGATCTCCTCGTCGCGGAGCATGGTGGTGATGCCGTCGCTGCAGACCATGATGACATCGTCCGGCAGGAGCTCCGTTTCCTCCCATTCCGGCAGGACGTAGTCGGCGATCCCGATGGACCGCGTCAGCACGTGGGAGATCGGGGAGGCGGTGTGGTCGTCCAGCGATGCCGCGGCCGCGGTCTTTCCGGCTTTGTTGAGCGACGCCGCCAGCTCGCATCCGACCGTGTGGTCGCGGGTCAGGAGCGTGAGCTCGCCCTGGCGGAACCGGTAGATGCGGCTGTCGCCGATGTGGCACAGCAGACCGTGTCCGGGCCGCCAGGAATCCAGCAGGATCAGCGCCAGGGTCGCCCCCATCTGGGAGTACCGGTGCGATTTTGCGTATTCCCGGATCTTCCGGTTCGCACCGTGGATCGCCTGCTGAATGGCGTATTTGCGGCTGCCGGGCGCGTCCGGCGCGGTGCCGGCGATGGCATCGGAGAGATATTCGACGATGATCTGGCTCGCGATCTCGCCCGCGGCGCCGCCGCCCATTCCGTCGGAAACGATGCAACAGCCGTCTTCGGGAAGAACGGCGTAGGAATCTTCATTTTCCTTCCGAACGAGTCCCCGGTCGGAATCGGCTGCCACTGTCATCCAGTTGAATTCTTTCATGGTCTGTCTCACTGAGTTATTCCGTAGGAGAAATAGGTCTCTCCGCCGTCATGGTTCCAAACCATCACGAGCAGGGTGTCCTTCTTTTTTTCGAAGGTCAGAAGCACCTGTTTTTCTCCTTTTTCATCGATCGGTATTTCGAATTTGAACTTGTAGCCTTTTTTCAGGATGGCGTCTTTCAGCAGCGCCTTGGTGTCGTTCATGGAACGCTTCAGCGTGCCGTTGAACGCCCACGTCTTGCCGGTGTCGTCGCGGCTGATGACCGTGGTGCCTTTCGGCAGTTCGAACGGGTCGGCGGCGGCCGCCGCGACAGCGGCCGACAGCAGGAACAGGAGGAGGAATTTTTTCATGGGACGATGATGTATTGTGATGACGCGTGTCGTTGTTTCATGTTATTGGTTGGTGAACTGGTTCAGGCCTTCCTTGAGGGTCCCGGAGATGTCCTGGATCCCGCTGACCACGCCGTTGAACAGGGCTTTGATGGAAGTGATGCTGGATTCCCCGCTGAACAGCCACAGCATCCGCTTGTATCCGATGTTCGGCCCGACGACGGGGAAATCACCCGCGTTGCCGAGGTTCCCGATGGACGGGATCGACGTGAGGCCGGAGGCGGATGCCAGCAGGTTGCCCAGTCCGTCGGTCAGGTTCGACGTCAGGTCTCCGCTTGCGCCCAGGAGGTCCGGCATCGAGACCAGATCGCCGCTGGCGGCTCCGCTGCCGATGCCTGAAACCAGATCGCCGACACCGCCGACGATGGTGGAGACACCGCTGCCGACGATGGAAGCGCCATCGACGAGACCGCTGCCGACGCTTGAAACGACATCGCCGATCCCGCTGCCGATGGTGGAAGCGCCGCTGGCGATCCCGCTGCCGACGCCTGAAACGACATCGCCGATCCCGCCGCCGATGCCTGAAACGAAATCGCCGATGGAACCGCCGGATCCTCCGTCATCGCCCATGCAGGGCAGGGCGGCCACGGCGGAAATCATGCAGAACAGAACGGATAAAAAGAATTTATTCAGCATATATCAAATCCCCAGAAAGAGCCTGATGTCGCCCAGCGAGCCGTTCGAGGGCCAGGACCGGTAGATGACTCTCTGATAAAGCAGACTGTTGGCGTCCTTGACGCTGCCGCGGTCGTCCTCGCCGCTTCTCCGCAGCACCAGCATTTCGCCGTTCGGGAGCTTCGCGCTCTGCTGCGCCTTCCCGTTTTTGTCCTTCGTATCGGAGACGGACCGCGTGAACGTGAACGCGGATTTGTAAAGCGGCACGGTCTCCTGGCCGTTTTCATAGTTGGGGAAGAGCACGCTGGAAACGCCGATCGCGCCGATGTACGTGGCGGAGACGCGTTCCATGCGAAGCTCCATGTTGCCGGAGCAGACCATGGACCAGTCGTTCCCCAGCGCCCCGCTGACGACGCTGGAAAGGCCGGGGATGCTGTCCGCCCAGCTGCTGCCGGTGGTCAGCTCCACGCCGTTTCCGCTGAAATTCTGATTCGTCGAGCCCCACTGCTGCGGGTTGTCGCTGTCCTGTTTCTGCGCCGTTGCGCCGCCGCTGTTGAACGCCCAGATCGGCTCGCCGGACATGCTTTTTTCGAGGGCGTTTCGGGCGTCGTAGAACTGCGTGACGCGCTTGTACAGCTCTTTGTTGATCTTGTTGCCCTTGTCGTACCGGTCGTTCTGGATCCATGCCAGGTTCCGGTTCGATTCCTGCAGGTGCATATTTGCCATGGTGATGTCGAAGATCAGGAACGTGCCGCCGAACAGCAGGAGCCAGATCGGCATCATCAGGCAGAACTCCATCAGGACCGAACCGCGTTCGGATTTCAGGCGATCGAGCATGGAAAGACCGGTTCTCACAGTGTTTTGTCCTTCAGGATGGTCATGACGTTGACGGATTTTTCTTCCTTGCCGACCGGGACCTTGGTATTCAGGTTCAGGCCGCTTCCGGCGGCCATGCCCGTGCCGAGGATGCCGGGGACGATGTCGCTGACGGCGTCCTCGAAGAACGTCGAGTCGCCCTTCTTCCATCCGCCCGTGATGAACGGGCTTTTCGCCATGGCTTTGGCGTCGAGCGCGCCCCAGGTCCAGCTCTTGCCGTTGCCGACGATGCTGTCGGACTGGGCGTTTTTGTAATTCGAGTTGAGGAGGTTGACGCGTTCCTTGTAGTTCTGCTGGTTGAACGAGCGGTCGTCCTTGGTCTGGTTGCCCATGTGGAAGGTCGCCTTCTGGGCGGCGCAGCGCAGCGGCAGGAGCGTGGCGTCCCAGTCCGTTTCGCAGAGGTTCCACATGTCGTGGAACTGCCGTTCGTTGCCGGAGCACGGGCATCCGTTCCAGATTGCGGTCTGCGTCTGCGATTCCCCGTTCGGTTCGAACGCGCGGGAGATCGCGTTGGGGTTGTCGCCGTGATCGCCGCCCCAGGCGTCGACGGAGACCCAGCGGCCCTTGTCGTCTTTGTTGCCTTTTTCCTGCTTGAGCACGTACGGGCCGTTCGCGTAGGTCAGGTTTTCCGGGTCGCAGGTCGAATCGTAGGTGATCTGGTACTGGCGTTCCTGGTCGAACTCCCCGTTGCGGCGGGTGTGGCGGACGCCCGCGCGGGCGGCGGACATGGCGACCATGAAGTTGCCTTCCGGGATGTTGAACGCGGAGAGGACGGTGTGCTCGGCGTCCTTCTGCGTTTCCGTACCGAGCTTTCCGCCCTTCATGTTCCAGAAATTGAAGAGGCGGACGAGCGGGTTTGTGTGCTTCATGGCGGCGCCGACTGTGATCGTGCCGTCTCCGGCGAAATAGCGTTCGTTCAGCACCCACGGCTTGCAGCGCGCGCCGACGTAGCGGTTGTCGAAGATCTCCTTGTCGTCGCCGTAGATGCGGGCGTGGCCGCGGATGAGGCCGGGATAGGTGTAGTGTCCGAGGACAGTCACGCAGTCGCCGATGCCGTCGAAGAACATGGCGCAGCTTTCATACTCGTCGCGGGAGAACGTGCGTTCCTTTTCATCGCCCCACAGCGCCTGCATCGGGCGCACGAAGCCGTCGAACAGGTCCGTGATGTTGTTGTCCATGTATCCGTGCTTGCCGCCGGAAATGGTGCTCGGGATCAGCGGCGGCAGGACATCGAATCCGTGCGGATCGTGTCCGCAGAACCACTTCGGCAGTCCGAGGTGCGCATAGCCCTCGACGGAAATGTCGATCTCGATGCCGAGAAATTCGATCTCAAGGTCCGCGCTGGGCAGGTCGCAGTAGATTTTGGGATAATCGAACACCATGCAGACGAGGTAGGCGAACGCCTTGGTCGCGCAGAACCACTTGCCCGAGCCCCAGCGGTATTCGGAGTACAGCGCGGACGTCGGGTCGGTGATCTTCTCGCACATCGGGTACTTGGCGTAGTCCAGATCGGGGTCGTTTTCGCAGGACGGGTGGACGTCGATGAAATTGCCGATCATGTTGCCCACCACGTTGGAGACGGCGTTCCCGATGAGGTCGATGCCCTGCTGCATGATCCCCGAACTTTCCTTCTGGCTTGAAAAATCGACCGTCTGACCGCCCTTCGTGGCAAGAGGATCGCCGTCGGAGACCTGCTGGCCGTTGTCGATCGCGTCCTGACGGATCTCGTCCATCCTGTCGCGGAGATCGGCCTCGTTCGAAATGCCGCTGCCCGATCCGCCGCCTCCGCCGCCTCCGAAACTTCCGCTCAGATACCCCTTGATCGCGTTGGTCACGTTGTTGGTGAGGTTCATGAAGTCCAGCAGATGGTTGCCGCGCCAGACGGCGTCCTTGGAACTGCCGCCGTTGCCGCTCGAGAGGAACCCGGCGTTATTTTCGTTCAGGTTGGCGTCCTTGTAGACGCGCTGGATGCCCTGCATCCCCTCGTCGCGGACCATCGTGGCGGTGTGATCCTTCGCGGAATGCTTGAACGAGACTTTCTTCAGCGGGGAGGGATCGTAGGAATGGTCCTTGCCGTCGCTGTAGAGGGCTTTCCCGCGGATGAACCACTGGTCGAGGCCGAACGCGGCCGAGGAATCGTTCAGGAGCGCCGGGAAGTGCTGGAGCAGCGTCTTGGACGCGGAATCCGCGGACGGCATGTTCAGGAACAGCATTTCCTCCGCCTCGGTGTTGTGCAGCGGGGAGAAGAACGACTTCGGAGCGTCGCCCTTCGCGGCCTCGTCGTCGTACGGGTTTTTGCCTTCCGGGATGTGGATGCTGATGAAGAAATCGTCCAGGCCGCCGCCGCGCGGGTCCGCGAGCATGGATTTCAGCGTGCTTTCCGCGGTCATCTTCATAGCGACGGTCATCTGGCTGTTGATGCGCTCCAGCGCCTTGTTCATGTTTTCGATGTTCGACTTGTCGTAGTCGATCCATTTGCCGAGGAGTTCGCCCCAGCCCGACGGCCCGGACCCCTTGTCGAGGAATTTCAGGACGTTCAGGAACTTGTTTATGTTCTCGTAGGTGGTGAACTTGTCGGTGACCGCCTCGATGCCGGACGTCGCCAGCGAGTTCAGGAAGCCTTCATTCTTCGGGTGGTTGAGGCGGATGTTGTGGCCTTTGCGGTCCCCGACCTCCAGTCCGCACCACCAGCCGTGCCCTTCCTCGCCATGCCACACCCCCTCGATCTCGCCTCCCAGCTGGCCGGAGCAGTCCAGGCCGAGGATCTTCGAGATCGCGCCCGAAACGACCAGTTCCAGCAGCGCCCACCAGCCGAGCTCCTTGTCCACGGCGAGCACGATGTTGTCGTTGTATTCCTCCGCGTTCGCGAGGTCCTCGCCGAACCGCTTGCAGGTGAGCTTCAGCCAGCGGTAGGTGATATAGTCCATCTGGCGGTTGGTCATCTGGACGTAGCTCCAGGCCATCGCCCGGTTCACCGCCGCCATGCGGCTCAGGCCGTCCGCCTGCACTACCGCCGCGGAATACGCCGCCGCGTCGCATGCGTTCTGGATCTTGATCTTCTGGTGGATGGTCTCGCCGACGGCGTAGACGAATGCG
The DNA here is from genome assembly GCA_016285335.1 of Victivallales bacterium. Next base: position 20,450 of record JAEEQO010000007.1, read on the forward strand.
CAGAGGACGAAGATGAACAGGAAGATCGCGAGCGTGGACATGACCACGAATCCCTCGGAGTCCTTGCGGAGTCCGGCGATCCTGTGCCACAGATAATTGAACGTGCGTCTGATCATTTCCGGTCTATGAGGTTATTTTCCCGTCACGGGATAGGTGTCTGTCTTGTATGGTTTCGCCATGGTGCAGCTTTCCTCCAGGACGATGCTGTAGAATTTCCAGTCGCCGGACTCCGTGTAGTTCCCGGACGACTGGAGGTTCGCGTGGACCTGCGAACCGTTCGTGGCGGTGAAGCCGCCGACGCCGATCGAGTCGGCCGTGCTGATCCCGCCCTGGTTTGCGCCGAAGAAATAGGCGACGACCGGGCCTCCGAGCGGGATGAAGAGCGGGAAGCGGAACTTGACGCGGACGGTCGCCGCGGGGAACTGGTCTTCGATGGAGCCGCCGCCGCCCGAATTGCCGTTGCTCCCGATGGATTCGAACTCGCTCACCTCGACCGAGACCTGGTTGCGGATGTTCGACGACATCGGGACCGAGAACGTCCCGATTTTGAAGTTGTTGAGTTCGTTGAGCGCGCCTGCGCTGGAATAGATCATGCCGGATCCGCCGGACATGTCCATGCCGCCGATCGACCAGCTGATCCAGGACAGCACGGCGCATGCGGCATCATGCACGACGCCCGACCGGACGGGGCCGCCGGTCTTCCAGCTGCCGTCGCCCTGTTTCGTTGCGCCGTAGTCCGCGGGATTATAAACCAAAGTGGCACGGGCCCCGCAATAAGCGGCATAATAGGTCATCTGCTTCGCCGTCCAGACGAACGTCATCTGGATCACGAAAAACACGACCATGACGAAAATCGGAAGCACCAGCACGGTTTCCATCATGATCGAACCGCTGTCCTGCCGGAATTTCATATCGGCCTTTCCACGTAATATGCGTAAATCAGTGTGAAAACGGTTCCCAGCGCGATCGCCACGCCGAACGGAACACGTTCCTTTTCATCGTTTTTGGGCGGCAGGTTCTCCGCCCCTTTTTTGCGGTCGTACCGCCAGTCGAAAATAACCCGGAGCCAGTGCTTGAGCCTGGACGACCTTACACGTCCGAATGCCAGCATCACCAGCCCGAGAAGCAGCCCGGTCAGCGAAATGAAGAGCATTTCCGCGCAGCAGTAACGCCAACCGGTGAAAATGCCCGCGGCAGCGATCATTTTCAGGTCGCCGCCGCCGGCGCCCTTCACGAGGAAGGGCAGTAGAAGAAACAATGCGCAGACCAGGCCTCCGAGCAAGCCGTCCAGAAGACCCCCGATGCCGCCGAACACGAACCGCCAGACGATGCCGAGGACGGCAAGGCCGAGCGTGTAGGCGTTCGGAAGACGCCGGTATTTGCAGTCGTGCCAGCAGAGGATCGCCAGCAGCGGCACGGTGATGCAGAGGGTCCAAATCCAGATCATGAACGGGTTTCCCGGAGGTGGTCTGTTTCAGCTGTGCGCCGATCAGGTCCCGGAGCCGGAGCCGCCACCGGAGCCGCCGCTGGACTGAGTGGCCCGGGCATCGGTGAAGTCGCCGCCGAGCTCGTTGCCGGCCTTGACGGCAGTCTCGTTCTCCGAGGCCATTTTCTCCTGCTCTTTGCGGTAGTCAGAGCCGACCTTTTCGACTTCGGAGACTTTGGTCGAGGTCATCGTCTGGTTGGTCTTGTCGAGCATGTTGCGGAGGTTGCCGCCGAACACCATGACGAGACCGACGACCGCGGCTGCGACGAGCAGAGCGATCACGATGTACTCCATGGCCACGGCACCGGATTCCTCGCCGAGGACGCGGCGGAGGGCACGGCCGCAAAGAGACTTCTTTGCGCGTTGGAACAGCAGAGATTTCATGTTTTTCTCCTTTGTTGGGTGTGGGGTTTTAGCCTTGAGGCTGTTTGGGTTTGTTTGGGTTTGTTATTTGGTACGGATGGAACGGTATTTCAGTTTGTTTTTTCAAGGGGCTCTCTTTTTTCAGGGGATCGGCATTGCGATCCCGGTCAGCACCCGCTGGAAGTACGCCACGAGCGGTTTCCCGATATCCTCGGTGAACCCGACGCCCGGCTCGAAGATCTGGATCGCGAAGATCCAGAAGACCACGCCGACGGAAAGCATGAGGACATACTCCAGCATCATGGAGCCGTCCGATTCCGCAAGGATGTTCCGCAGGCGCCGCATCGTCACTTCTCCGCCGGGACCTGGTCGGCCCACGGCTGTTTCAGGAGCGCATCGCCGGGGATGCCGGTCCTGATGATCTTCTTCTCGTTTTCGATGCGCTGTTCGGGCGTCGTGTCCAGGCTCTGTTCGTTCAGCTTGGAGACTTTTGCGCGGAGCGCCTTCAGGGAAGCGCTCACGTCCTTCGCGAGTTCGTCCGCCTTGAACAGCGTCCAGTTGTCCGGCACCAGGCAGTGCGCCACGCCGCCGGCGATGATGCCGTCGCGGGTGTCGTCGCTTTCCTGATACTCGTTGTACATCTTTTCGATCAGCTCGTTGCGCTGGTTCAGGATGTCCTTGGCGCGCTTCAGGTACTTGGTGAGGGTGTTTTTCGAGTCGTTTTCCGCGAGCATGCGCTGCATGGCGTGGTAGTACGACGACTGCTTCATCGGCTCGCAGAACGACACGAAGATCTCGATGTTGCTGAAGAGGTCCTTGGCTACGAACAGGGTCGGCTTGAAGCGTTCCTCGAAGATCGTGGTGTCGAAGTCGCCGCCGATGGAACGCAGATATTCCCAGAAGGCGTAGACGCCGAGGATCTGGTCGTATTTGCTGCGTGCGGTCTTTTCCGAGTAGGACGGCTGCGGCTTTTCGATGCAGTCGCAGGCCAGGACTTTTTCCCAGACATCGTCGTCGAACACGGTTTCGAGCAGATCCGAATCCATGCCGGGCGCGATGTTATTGTCCTTGAAGATGGTCTGGAAATTCTTCATCTGCATGGACATGAGCTTCAGGCGCTGGTTGTCCTGCTCCATTTCCAGGCGGCAGACGGACAGGTTCGGGGAGAGGATGCATGCCTCGTTGGACGGCAGATGCAGGTCTTCCTTGAACTTGGCGAACTCGAACTGCGCGAGCTGGAGATAGTTTTCGTCGAGGATGAGGCGGCTGTCGCGGAGTTCGCCGAGGACCGCCAGAAGCTTCTTGCACATGATGTCCGTGCTGGCGGAAGACGCCTGCCCGTTTTTCTTGCGCTGTCCCGTGCGTTCGACCGACTTGTCGCGCAGTTTTGTCAGCTCGGCGATGGTCTGGTCGAGCTTCGCCGCGGCGACGCAGTTGCCCATGATGGTCTGGATCTCGTTGTGTTCTTCGATCTGTTTTTCCATTTCGTTGACCAGGTCCAGGGCATCGGCCTGCATGGCGGTCTGGTACGGCTGCGGGTTCTTCCTGCACGCTTCCAGCGATTCCTTCAGCTTGGACTGCGCGTTCTTCAGCGCCGTGATGCTCTCCTCCGACTGCGTCATGAGGTCGTCGGCGGCGAGCAGGTTGGAGAGCAGTTCCTGCGTCTCCTGCGCCTTCTTCATTTCCACGGAGGCGTTGGAGACGTTCCACTGCCAGCGTTCGCGGTCGGCCGACGTGATCTTGCTGAACAAGTCGTTGGCATCGTAGAAATCGCCCAGGCCGGGCTGTCCGGACAGGATCGTCTGGATCTTGTTCCAGGTCTCATACGTCTCCTTCCAGACATCGAGCTTGCGGGAGAGGTCGAGACGCTGCGAGGCGTCGGAATCCGCGCCGCGCGCGGTCGTGGCGGTGACGAGCACTTCCTTCGCCTTCTCGAATTCGCCTCTGGCGGCGAGTTTTTCCGCCGACAGGCGGATGCTCTTGGCGGAGGGCGAGATGGTCTGGAACGCGAAATAGCCGCCCAGCACGATGGCGAGGGTGGCCGCGACGATCCCGATCTTCAGGAAGAGATGCGAGCGGATGTGGACGACGGTCTTGTCCCAGAACCGGAATTCGAGGTAGGCGATGGAGATGATGTCGCCGTCCTTCAGCATGCGTCCGGTCTCGGCATTTTCCTCCGTCAGCGGGGTCCCGTTGATCTTCGTCCCGTTCCGGCTGCCCATGTCCTTGATCCAGCACGTGTCGTCGGAATGGTTTTCCAGCGTGGCGTGGAGCTTGGAGACCAGGCTGTCGTTCAGGACGATGTCGCAGTCGCTGGCCGCGCCCATCTTGGTGCAGGATTTTGTCAGCAGATAGAGCTTGCCGCGGTCCTGGCCCGTCAGCTGTTCCAGCTTGTGGTACTGCTCCGTCTGCTTCTTCTTGCCCGTTTCGACGGGCTTTTCGATGTAGAGCTTGCAGTCGCCGATGCTGTAGACGTCGCCGGGGGTCAGGCGCCGTTCCTGGATCTTGCTCCCCATGTAGTAGATGCCGTTGCGGCTCTTCAGGTCCTGGATGAAGCATTTCTTCCCCTTGAGGAATATCTTCGCGTGGACGCCGCTGGCGCTGCGGTCATCCTTCGGGATCCGCCAGGTGCACTGTTCGCTGCGGCCGATGGTGATCTCGCCGTTCAGCTCGCCGGAGGTGGTCTCGCGGACGACGGATCCGTTGAATTCAAGCCGGATGATCAGGGATGATTTTTTCATGGGGATCATTTCCAATCTTTGCGCTTGACGAGGTCATAGCGGTAATCGGAATACTGGAATTCCGAGGAGAAGACGGATTCGCCCATCGCCTGGATCGAGTTCATCGTGCCCTTGTCGTTGCTCTGGAACGCATACTGCCAGGCGAGCCGCTGCGTATTGAACCAGGTCGTCTGCTGGCGGCGCAGCTTGACCAGAAGGCTCTTCGCCTCGGTGATCTGTTCCTGGTCCGGCTTTTCCGCCTTCGCGGACTTGATCAGGGCGCTGCGGAGGAGGTAGTAGATCCTGCCCCAGTAGACCGGGGCTTCCCGCTGCATGAAGCTGGAGGCTTCCCGCAGGTCGGTCGCCACGGTGGTGTCCTTGCGGTAGGAGGACGCGCCTTCCCAGTGTTCCTCCGTCACCTTGGGAGCGTAGATGATCATGTTGGTGAGCTGCTGGTGCATGAACGGGGTCGCGCGCCACTGGTCGGCGAGCGGCACTTCGATCATGACGGAATGCACGTAGGCCTCGTTGCGGACGAAAAGCGCATATCCCCAGAAGTCGTCGTTTTCGACGCGTCTGGTGTAGGAAATGATGCTGAGCGGGACGCCGGCGCCTCTGGATTTGTTCAGGAATAATGTGGTCCGGTCGCCGCCGAAGCTCATGGTCGGCTCTTTTTCCCGCATCATTTCCATCCAGTTGTCGAATGCCTGGGGATGGTCCTGTTCGAGCGTCGCAGGATCCTTGACGCCGGTCGCCAGAATGTGCATGGGGACGTCCAGGCGCTTGCCGATCTTCGTATGGATTTCGGCGTTGTAGTCGTCGCCCGTGACGGTGACGCCGGGGACGCCGGGAAACGCCAGGGCGAGATACGGCGCGATCTGGCGGAAGTCGTTGAGGTATTCCCCGCTGGAATTGGTCGGCCAGGTGACGAATTCCTCCGTGGACGGCCTGAGGTAGAAGTACAGGAACACGGAAATGACGAAGAACAGGAACAGCGGGAGCGCCAGCATGATGATCTTCTTGCGGCGTTTGACCCGGAACGCGTTCTTGATGTTCTCCATTTCGTCGTCGGAAGCGACGCGCGTCTGGAACGCGATCGTCTCGGTCGCTCCGCCGCCGCCCGACATGGTCATCTCGCCTGCCGCGACCGTCGCGTTGTCGTCGCCGATGATCGTCCGCTCGTAGATCTCCTCCGGCGGAACGGGTTTCGGAGCCTGTCTCGGCGGGGTCGTTTTCTGTTCGGGAGCGGCGGGCGCCGGCGCGGTCGCCTCCTGCGGAATGACGGTCTTGTCCGCGTCGTCCGGGATGCAGGTCGCCATGTCGTCGTCGCCTCCGTCACTTGCTCCGGCGTGCTCGATGACGAACACCGTGGTCTCGCCCATCTGGATGACGCTGCCGGGGGAAACGTCCAGCATGTCGCCCATGGAAACGTCGTTTCCGTCGAGCTTCGTGATCCGGGAGCTGAGGACCTCCACGGTGATCAGGGCGCCGCGGAGCCTGATGATAATATGCTTTCCCGAGACGTCGGGCGCGGACACGCGGATGGTGTTCGAGTGGGACCGCCCGATGGAGACGGCCTGACCGGGGGAAAGCGGATAGACGGTGCCCTGGTTTTCCCCGGCTGTAAATTTGATTTGATACTGTGTCATTGCATGACTCCTCCAAGTCCACTGCCGAATACACGGATCAGGACAGGTACGCCGATGATCAGGAACATCGCGGGCATGATGAACACCGCGATGGGGAATATCATTGCGGAAACGGCCTTCGCGGCCTTGCGCTCCGCCGCGTTGAAGCGGACGCGGCGCATTTCCTCGGCCTGGATCTTCATGGTCTCGACGATGGACGCGCCGACCTCCATGCCGTGGATCACCGCGGAGGTGAACGCCCCGAACGCGTCGTGCTGCACGCGTTTGGTCATGTCCTCCAGCGCCTCGATCCTTGTTTTGCCGAGTTCCAGCTGACGGAGCAGGATGCCGAATTCCAGCGCGAGCGGATTGTCCTCCTTTTCCGTCGAAACGTAGTAGCGGATCGCGGCGGTGAAGTCAATGCCGGACCGCATCGCCGAGCCGATCAGGTCGATGGCGAAGGGCAGGGACTTCATGATCTGCCCCTGCCTCATATCCGCCGCGTTGTAGATCACCGTGGACGGCATCACGAACCCGATGAACCCGCCTATGATGAAGACCAGGAGCAGGACGAACCCGTTCATCGTGATCATCATGCAGATCAGGGTCCCGAGGACCGACGCGATCAGGCACGAGAGGATCTCCGCGGCGAAAATGATGTTGGTGTCCATCTTGATGTTCGCCACGACCAGTGCGTCCTGGAGCTTCTTTCTGCGTTTCGGCTGCATCTCCTCGGCGAAGTCGCCGACGGACTCCGTGAAGCAGGAGAAAAGCCACCAGGTCGTCCGGTAGAACGGCGGGATGTTGCAGAGCTTGAAGTCGAACGTCCGCTTTGCCGGCATGTCGATGAAAAACGACAGGAACAAATACGGAATGAATACGACCGCAAAGACGACCAGATACAGTAAAATATGATTTTCGCCCATGATCACACCTCGATCGTGATGATTTTTTTCAGGATCCAGTACCCCATGAGCACCATGGACGTCGCCACGCCGACGGCGATCCAGCCCCAGCCGGTCGTGACCAGCGGCTTCATCAGTTCCGGGTCGATGAAGTACAGCAGGATGAACGCCGCCAGAGGCGCCAGGGAGATCGTGAGCGCTTCGAAACGGCCCTGCGAGGTCATGTTCTTCAGGCGCTCCTGGAATTCCGTGCGGGCCCGGATCGTCGTGACCATTTCCTCGAGCACTTCCACGAGGCTGCCGCCGGACTTGGTCGTGAGCGTGATGGTGGTGACCAGAAGATGCAGGTCTTCGCACGGCATCCGGTGGTACATGCGTTCAAACGCTTCCGGCAGATCGACGCCGAGGCGGTATTCGCGGAGCAGGGTCGCCAGCTCCTCCTGCATCGGGCCGCCGATGCGCTTGGAGACGGATTCGATGGACTGCCCGAGCGCCAGGCCGGAACGCATGCCGTTGGACAGGCCCATGGTGAAGTCCAGAATCTTGCTCTCGAACGCCAGCTTCCGGTTTATCATCTTCCTGAGGAAGTACCAGTAGAACGCGTGGTAGGCGAGGATCCCGAAACCGGTCGCCACCGGGATCGCGATCTTCATCTGCTCCACGCCGAACGCCAGCTGCAGAATGAACATGATGCAGCCGGTGAGCAGCGCGGCGAAGATCCGGCCCGTGAGGAGTTTTTCGGGCGTGATGTAGCGGCGGAGCGCTTCGTATTTCTGGTTGGAGTTGAGCTCCAGTTTTTCCTGGAGATACTTTGTGATCATCCGGATCAGGATGTAGCAGAACAGTCCCGTCGCGGAGAAGATCAGGATGTAGTTGAATATCATAGGCCGCCTCAAACTTTCGGAACGAACACGGACATGTCGAGGTTCAGGCGTCCGCTTCTCCGCATGTCGTCGATGAACTGCGGGATATTGCCGGTCGCCGTATGGTATCCCTGGACGCGCCCCTTGGCGTCAAGTCCGGTCTGTTCGTAGGTGAAGATGTCCTGCATGAGGATCTGGTTGCCCTCGCGGCCCGTGACCTCGGTGATCTTGACGATCTTTCTGGAGCCGTCGACCAGGCGGGTCTGCTGGACGATCAGGTCCAGCGCCGACGCGATCTGTTCGCGGATGGCGGACGACGGCAGCTCGAATCCGGCCATCATCACCATGTTTTCCAGTCGGGTGAGCGCGTCGCGCGGGTTGTTCGCGTGCGCGGTGGTCAGGGATCCGTCATGGCCGGTGTTCATCGCCTGAAGCATGTCGAGCGCTTCCGCGCCGCGGCATTCACCGACGATGATCCGGTCGGGACGCATACGGAGGGTATTGATGACGAGGTCGCGGATGGAGATGCGACCTTTGCCTTCGATGTTGGCGGGACGGGCTTCCAGGCTCACCAGGTTGGGGTGCGACAGCTTCAGTTCCGCCGAGTCTTCGACCGTGATCACGCGTTCCCCTTCCGGGATGAACTGCGACAGCACGTTCAGGAGCGTGGTTTTGCCGGAGCCGGTGCCGCCCGCCACCAGGATGTTCTTCCTGGACTTGACGGCCTCTTCCAGGAAGAGCGCCATTTCCTTGGTCATGGAGCCGAACTTGATCAGGTCGTCCGTGGTCAGTTTCTTGTCCGCGAACTTACGGATCGTGACGGACGCGCCGCGCAGCGCCAGCGGGGGGATGATGGCGTTCACGCGGGAGCCGTCGGGCAGACGGGCGTCGACCATCGGGCTGGCGTCGTCCACGTGGCGTCCCAGCGGTTCCACGATGCGCTGGATGATGGAGAGCAGGTGCTGTTCGTTGAAGAACCGGACGCCGCTGTCGAAGAGCTTGCCCGCGCTTTCCACGAAGATCACGTTCGGGCCGTTGATCATGATTTCGGAGATCTTCGGGGAACGCAGCAGCGGCGAGATCGGGCCGAACCCGATCAGCTCGTCCATCAGCGCCTGGCGGAACAGGTCCATCGGGATCTTCGCGGGGATCTCGTGGCGGCGTTCCTTCAGGGTCCGGTCGAGGCAGGTCTCGAGCTTCGCCCGCATTTCCCCCTTGTCGATCTCCTTCATTGCGCCTTCGGACAGGTTGAGCTTCTCCAGGATGTTTTCGTGGATGCTCCTGGTGAGCGCCATGGTGTCCGGTTCGTACAGGACGGTCGCGTTTGCGAACTCGCGTTTGAAGTCCGGCGTCGAATCCTGTTTCTGCCGGACTTCGGGCGGACGCGGCGGAGGCTGGGGCGCGGCCGCGGGTTCCGCCTGGCGGGCCGGAGCTTCAGCCGCCTCGGAGGAAACCGAGATCGTGTAGTCGCCGATCCGGATGATGTCGCCCGGGGAGAACGGGGTGTCTCCGGCGATCTTCGCCTCGTTGAGGACGGTCCCGGCGGTACTGTTCAGGTCTTCGATGAAAAGACGTCCGTTTTTGGACGAAAGGCGGGCGTGACGCCGCGAGACGCCGTTCCCCGGCAGCACGATTTCGCAGTCCGCATGACGCCCCAGGGTTATGGCAAAGTCGCTATCCGGGACATTCTGGGACAGGAACTCCGCGCCGCCGGCATGGATTGTGATTTTCTTCATGACGCCGTCCCGGTTGATGTCTTACCAGTCGAACCAGTTGAGCCAGTTGAGCCAGCCGCTGTGCTTCTTGTTTTCTTCCTCGCGGGTCTGGTTGTCGGTCTGGGCGTCGCGGAGGGTGCCCGCGGTTTCCTGGTCAAGCGGGATCTCGATCTGCACGTCGGGGTTGGACTTCACGAGACGGGGGCAGGCAAGGATCAGCAGGCGGGTTTCCGTGGTGGAGTCGCGGTCTTCCGCAACGAACGATT
>JAEEQO010000161.1 GCA_016285335.1 Victivallales bacterium
GTATCTCGACCCCGGCGAGTTCACGCCGGAGACCGTCCGCGACGCCGACGCCCTCATTATCCGCACGCGAACGAAATGCGACGCCGCGCTGCTGGAACACTCCCGCGTTTCCGTGATCGCGACCGCCACCATCGGCACGGACCACATCGACGCGAACTGGTGCGCCCGGCGCGGGATCATCGTGGAGAACGCCGCAGGGTGCAACGCCGCGTCCGTGGCGCAGTACATGACCTCGGCGCTGCTCCGCGTCTCGTTCCGGCACAATGTGGATTTACGTGGAAAAACGCTCGGCGTCGTCGGCTGCGGGCATGTGGGCACGAATGTCGCCGCCGCGGCCGCCGCGCTCGGCATGAACGTGCTCGTCAATGATCCGCCGCGTGCCGAACGCGAATGGGAATCGGGTTTCGTTTCCCTCGAACAGATTCAGCGGGAGGCGGATTTCATCACGTTCCACGTGCCGCTGACAAACTCCGGCCCGTACCCGACGGAACATCTGGCGGACGAAAGCTTCTTCCGCGGGCTCAAACGCAGACCGTTTTTCTTCAACACCTCGCGCGGGGACGTCGTGGACGAATCCGCGCTGAAATCGGCGCTCCTCGACGGGCGCATCGCCGGCGCCGTGCTGGACGTGTGGCACAACGAGCCGGACATCGACCGCGCGCTCCTGTCGCTCGTCGATTTCGGCACGCCGCACATCGCGGGGTATTCCGCCGACGGCAAGGCGAACGGCACGGCGATGGCGGTCGAGGCCGTTGTGTCGAACCTTCCGACCCACGTCGTCATTCATGCCCCCCGCGCTTTCGCCGACATGCGGAACGCCCTTCCGCGGATGAAGGCGGACATCTTGGCGAAGGTCCCCGCGCCCGCAACCCCCGCCATAACGCTCGATCCCGCCTCGCCGCATCCGCTTGCCGACGCCGTGTTCGCGTCCTACGACGTGGCGGACGACAATGCCGCGCTCCGGTCCGCGCCGGAGCGGTTCGAAGCCCTGCGCGGCTCCTACCGCGTCCGACGCGAATTCCCCGCCTACACGATTCAGGCGGAAAAACCGATGCCCCCCATGCTCCGGGATGCGCTCCGGGAGCTGGGATTCCTCCTGCCGCAAGCCTGAACCGTCCTTTCCCCGCGGCACCCCTCACGCAAACTGCAACGCAGCCCGGCCGCGCCGCCGGAACTCTCAATGGCTTTATTTGTCGGAATCCGCCGAAGAGGCGTTTTTTTGCCGTTTTTTTCATATTCCGGCTTGACTTTTTCGCAAAAAGGGAAAACAGTATAGCAGAACAAACTTTCCCCCCGTTCCCCAAAAGAAAGGATTCCGCGCATGAAAAAAACGTACGTGCTCGATACGAACGTCATCCTCCACAGCGCTCAGGCGCTGAACGCGTTCGAGGACAACGAAGTCGTCATCCCCATGACCGTGATCGAAGAGCTCGACAAGTTCAAACGCAACCAGGATGAACTCGGCCGCAACACCCGCCAGGCGATCCGCCAGATCGACGCGCTCCGCCAGAAAGGATCGCTTTCCAAAGGCGTCAAGCTCGACAATAACGCGAATCCCCGCAAATGCGGTTCTCTGCGTGTGGTCGTCAGCGAGGGGCGTCTCTCCGGCAGCTCGGACATGAACGTGCCCGACAACCGCATTCTGAACGTGGCGAAGATGCTCATGGAACGCGAAAAGCGCCCCGTCATCTTCATCACCAAGGACCTGAACCTCCGCCTCAAAGCCGACGCGCTGAACATCCCGGTCGAGGATTTCGAGTGCGAGCAGGTCAACAGCGACGAACTCTACAGCGGCGTCCTCACGCTCCCCGCCGACGACGAACTCATTGCGCGGTTCTACCGCGACGGCTTCGTCGAGATCCCGAAGGGCGTTACGGTCTACCCGAACGAATTCGTGATGTTCGCGGACCAGGCGAACGAGCGCCACACTTCCGTCGGCTGGTGCAAACACGGCCGCATTGAGGTGCTCCCGAACGGTGCGGGCGAACGCGTCGGCGGCATCACGCCGCGCAGCCTGGAGCAGCGTATGGCCCTGATGCTGCTCACCGATCCTGAAGTCCAGGTCGTCTCCCTCGTCGGACAGGCCGGCAGCGGCAAAACGCTCCTCGCGCTCGCCGCGGCAGTCGAACAGGCCATCAACAACAATCTGTACGAGCGAATCCTCGTGACGCGTCCGATCGTGCCGATGGGCAAGGACATCGGCTACATGCCCGGCGGCAAGGACGAAAAGCTCGGCGTCTGGATGCAGCCCATCTTCGACAACCTCGAATTCCTGATGCAGAACAGCGGCAAGAAGGACCCGCAGACCGTCCGCCGCCGCCTCGACGACATGCGCCGCTACCATCAGCTCGAGCTCGAAGCCCTGACCTACATCCGCGGCCGCAGCATCCCGCGCCAGTTCATCATCATCGACGAGGCGCAGAACCTGACGCCGCACGAGGTCAAGACCATCGTCAGCCGCGCCGGAATGGGCTCGAAAATGGTCCTTACCGGCGACCCCGCCCAGATCGACAATCCCTATCTGGACGCTTCCAGCAACGGCCTGTCCTACCTCGTCGAGCGGTTCAAGAAAGTCGACCTCCACGGACACATCACGCTCCGCAAGAGCGAACGCAGTCCGCTGGCCGCCGCCGCCGCGGAAAACCTCTGAATCAAGAGCAATATGTGCCGGAGCGAAAGCCCGGCACTGCTTCAACACCCCTTGGGGTGCGCGAGCGAAGCCGCGTCAACACCCTTTGGGGTGCGCGAGCGAAGCCGCGCACTGCTTCAACACCCCTTGGGGTGCGTTAATTATAGCCCTTCCGGTCCGCCGGCGGGGCTTTTTGGTCAAAAAGTATATCCTTTTTTGAAAAAAAGTATTTGCATTCCGGAAAATGCGTGTATATTAGAAGAGAATCTAAATTTTCATCGACTGTTTTCTTCGACACACTCAACATAACGGAAAGGCATGTTATGACAACCATGATGAAGACTCTTTGCGCCAGTGCGATCTTCGCGACCGCGGCCGCCGCATCCGCCGACTTCCACGAATGGGCGAAATCCCCGCCGATGGGCTGGAACAGCTGGGACTGCTTCGGCACGACCATCACCGACGAGATCGCAAGAGCCCAGGCCGACGCACAGGAAAAATATCTGAAAGATTCCGGCTGGCAGTACCTCGTGGTCGATATCCAGTGGTACGAAGGCGGTTCCCAGGGACACGGCTACAGACGCGACGCCGTCCTCACCATGGACGAGTTCGGACGCCTGCTCCCCGCCCCCAACAAGTTCCCGTCCTCCGTTGAAGGCAAGGGGTTCAAGCCGCTCGCCGACTACGTCCACTCCAAGGGCCTCAAATTCGGCATCCACCTCATGCGCGGCATCCCGAAGCAGGCCGTCCGGCAGAACACCCCCGTGAAAGGCACGAACTACCGCGCCCAGGACATTGCGAACACCCGCAGCACCTGCGCGTGGAATCCCGACATGTACGGCGTCGACATGACCAAGCCCGGCGCGCAGGACTACTACGATTCCGTCTTCGAGCTCTACGCCTCCTGGGGCATCGACTTCATCAAAGTCGATGACATCTCCCGTCCCTACGACCGCGTCCAGCAGCTCGAGATCGAAGCCATGCGCAAGGCGATCGACAAGACCGGCCGCCCGATCGTCTTCAGCCTCTCCCCCGGCGACACCCCGATCGAAAAGGGCGCCCACGTGAACCAGTACGCCAACATGTGGCGCGTCTCCGACGACTTCTGGGACCGCTGGTCCCCGCTCTACGGCATGTTCGGCCGCCTGAACAAGTGGACGCCGTACCGCATCGAGGGCGCGTACCCCGACGCCGACATGCTCCCGTTCGGCATCATCGAATTCCGCCGCCAGACCAGATTCACGAAGGACGAGCAGGTCACCTGCATGTCGCTCTGGTGCATCGCCCGTTCCCCGCTCATGCTCGGTGCGGACATGACCAAGATGGACGACTGGACCATCAAGCTCCTCACGAACAAGGAAGTCCTCGCCGTCAACCAGAACAGCACGAACAACCGCCAGGTCTCCAACAAGGGCGACCTCATCGTCTGGGCAGCCGACATCCCCGGCAGCAAGGACAAATACGTCGCCCTCTTCAACGCCACGTCACCGGGCTCCCGCGACGTCGATTTCCTGAAGGCGAAGTACCACAGCATCCGCATCGGCGGCGACGGTGAACGCGAAGCCGAAGTCAAGGCGGACATCGGCGGCTCCAAGGCATTTGCGCTCGCCGTCACCGACGGCGGCAACGGATTTGACTACGACCATGCCGCGTGGCTCAACCCCGTCCTCTCCGGTCCCGCCGGCACCAAAAAGCTCACCGAGCTTCGCTGGAAGAGTGCCACGCAGGGCTGGGGCTCCACCCGCGTGGGCCAGACCTCCGACGGCCGCCGCATCGACGGCATCGGCACGCACGCCGTCTCCGTCATCATCTACGACCGCCCCGAAGGCTACGACACCATCACCGCGCGCGGCGTCCTGGCCGACGACTGCGAGAATCGCGGCGGCACCGTCGAATTCCTCGTCCTCACCGACGAAGCGTTCGGTGCGGAAGCCAAAGACGAAGCGGAAGTCTCCGTGGACTTCGCCGACATCGGCATCGGCAAGCGCGCCCGCGTCCGCGACCTCTGGGCCGGTCAGGACCTCGGCACGTTCGACGGTTCCTTCTCCAAGGTCCTGAAGTGCCACGCCGCGGGCCTCTACCGCATCACCCCGATCGAGTGAGGAGCGTAATCTTCCAGTTCGAAAACGCATCCGTTTCTGATAAGGCTCACGCCGCCGGACGTTTCATGCGCCCGGCGGCTTTTTTGTTTGACGGACGTCCCGCCGGTTAAAGAAGCTCGTCGTCCTTGACCACGTTCGGCACCTGGAAGTCGTCCAGCTCGACGAACTCGTTCGTGCCGTAGTGGAGGACCGCGCGGACCAGCGACGGGATCGGCAGCGTGGTGATGATGGAGAGGATGATGATGGCGTTGAAGAACCGGTCGTCCAGGATGCCCGCGTCCTTGCCGATGGAGGCGGCGGCGAGCGTGGCGGAGAGCTGCGGCACGGTCATGAGCCCGGCGGCAAGCCCGGCCTTGTTGCTGTAGCCGGAGATCTTCATGGCGGCGAATCCGCTGCCGACCTTGCTGCCGATGAGCCCCGCCACGGTCAGCAGCACGATCACGATGTTGTTCATCTGGAAGAACGCGCTGAAGTCGGTCTTCATGCCGATGGAGATGAACAGGAACGGGATCAGGAAGCCGTAGCCGATGCTTTCGAAGCGACGGAACAGCAGATGGTCGCGTTCGCGCACCACGCGGGAAAGGCCGAGCCCGGCGATGAACGATCCGACCACGAGGTTGATGCCGAAGAGTTCGCCCACGATGACCGTGACCAGGATCATGAAGAGCAGCAGCGTGATCACGATGTCGTCGCTGAGCTTGAAGTGCGACAGGATCCAGCGTCCGAATCCGTTCACCAGGAAGATCATCACCGCCAGATACACCAGCACGATCAGCAGGAAGACCGGCAGGAAGCTGTTCCCGAGGATGTGCGTGTCCATGTGGTCGAAGATCGACAGCGTGCCGCGGCCCACCATGTGCGAGATGTTCTTCGACTGGCGGAAGAGCTGCACGCTGACCGCCAGCAGGATGATCGACGAGATGTCCGTGATGACCGTGGAGATCAGCACGGCGGCGCCGAACCGCGTGTGCGACAGCTTCAGCTCGCGGATGACCGGGAACACGATGCCGACCGAGTGCGAGGCGAAAAGCGAGGCGTACAGCACCTTGCCGGAAAGGTCGTCCGGGCAGAAATACATGTAGATCAGGTAGCCCGTCACCGCGGGCACGATGAACGTCAGCACGCTCAGCATGGTCACCGCCTTCCGCGCGGACCGGATGAGGCGGAAATCGGCCTCCATGCCCGCGAGCGCCATCAGGAACATCAGCCCGAGGGAACCGAGCGAATCCACAAACGTTTTGAACTGGAGTGTGGTGTTCGCCGCCGTCTGCGCTTCCTCGCCGGGCCTGCCGAGGAAGCTGAGCCACTGGGACAGCACCGCCACCAGGTCGAATCCGAGCAGGCCGTTCGACCCGATGAGCATGCCGACCACGAGTAGCGCGATCACGTTCGGGATGTGGTATCTGCGGAGAAAGGACGGGATCACCGCCATCAGGGCGGTCAGGGCAATAAACAGGATCAGGAAAGAGGAGTCGTTCATGGTGTCGCGGTATTGTTGCGTTTGCGCCACGCGGGGAACATGCGCCCCGCCGTCGTTCCCGTACTATACCATCGTTTCGCCCGTTTTTCAAGCGCCAACCGGGAAAACATGCAAAAAACGATCCGCCCGGCGGGCGCGAATGCCGGGATGCCGGCGCGCAGGGGCTTTTCCGCCGCCGATTCCGCCGCTTTTTTCACGGAAAAGTTTGAATTTGCGGGGAACTTGTAGTATATTTATTTGTTTATGTCTTAACATTTTCTCTTTCACATAAGGAACCTGAAATCATGTCAGTCAGCGTGCTCGTCGGCGTCCAGTGGGGCGATGAAGGCAAGGGTAAGATCATTGATGTTTTAACGAAATCCGCCGGAATGGTGGTGCGTTTCCAGGGCGGCAACAACGCCGGGCACACCGTCGAGATCGACGGTCAGCATTTCGTGCTCCACCTGATCCCGTCCGGCATTCTGCGCCCGGGCGTGCCGTGCGTGATCGCGAACGGCGTGGTGGTCGACCCGGTCGAGCTCGTGAAAGAAATGGATATGCTCAAGTCCCGCGGCATTGACGT
>JAEEQO010000162.1 GCA_016285335.1 Victivallales bacterium
CATCCTGGTCTGGATCGTGGAGAACCGGAAAAAGTACGAGTTCGTCTTCCACGGCGGCTTCCCTCCGCTACTCGAAAAGTACGCCGACGATTTCACCCGCATCCCCGTCGGGCCGTTCCTGGATTATCCGCGCGTCCGCCGGTCCATCCGCGCCGACCTCTTCATCCAGCCGCTGATGCACTCCGTGTTCAACGAGTGCAAGAGCCCGATCAAGCTGCTGGAATCGTGGGCCGAGGGCACGCCCGCGTTCGTGCAGAACCTCGGAAGCTACATGCACATCGCCCCGGAGGCGTGTTTCGACACGCCCGAAACGCTCGACCGCATGGTGAACGGGCTGTTCGCCGACCCGGACGCCCAGCTTCAGCTCATCCGCCGCAATTACGCCCGCATGGACGAGTTCTGGCTCGACGATCATCTGGACGAATGGCTCGAGGTCATGCTGTTCCCGAAAGGACGCGGACGTCCGGGGTACGCCCCGACCATTTCCGTCTGATAAACAGCCGGAATCCCCGAAAAAAAGCGGAAATCCTCTTGTTTTTCCGGAAATCCGATATATATTGAAAGAAACACAGCCGGATTTTGACGGATTTTCCCCTCAAAATGCGGCTCGGTCACGTCCCATACAACAACAGACATAACCACTTCAACAACCCCAAACAAAGGAAAGACCTCATCATGAAGAAAATGGTTCTCCTCCTTGCAGCGGCGGTCTCCGCGTTCCTCGCTCTCCCGGGCGCCTACGCGGCATCGCTCTCCTGCTACAACATCTTCCAGGACAACATGTGCCTCCAGCGCCGCGCCCCGATCAAGATCGCCGGCAAGGCCGACCCCGGCAAGACCGTCACGGTCACCATCGAAGGCACGAAGGCAAAGCCCGCCACCGCCAAGGCCGACGCCAAAGGCGAGTGGGAAGCCAAAGTCGAGCCGCTTGAAGCCGGCGGCCCGTACACGGTGAAAGTCACCGACGGCACCGACACCAAGGAGTTCAAGAACGTCCTCATCGGCGAAGTCTGGATCTGCGCCGGCCAGTCCAACATGGAACTGCCCGTCTCCACCGGCAACACCATGATCCAGATCAAGAACCACCAGCAGGAAGCCGCTGCGGCCGACTATCCGCGCATCCGCCTGATCGAAGTGCCGAAGACCAAGGCCCCCGGCGACGAGTTCGATGAAATCGTCGGCGTGAATAAGGATAGAAATCTCGGCGTCTGGATGGAATGCAGCCCGAAGACCGTCCCGAACTTCTCCGCGGCCGGCTACTTTTTCGCCCGCCAGCTCCAGAAGGACCTCGACATCCCGGTCGGCCTCATCATGGTCGCGTGGGGCGGCGTCAACATCGAGACCTTCATCCCGGACAGCGAGTTCGCGAAGCACAACCGCAATGAAGCCAAGCAGATCGAAAACGCCCTGGTCGCGGGCGCGGCGAATCGGGCGACCGGACAGGCCGGCGGCCAGTTCAACAGCGAGAAGTTCCCCGGCACCATGTGGGGCGCAATGGCCCATCCGTGGACCAGATACACCGTCGGCGGCGTCCTGTTCTACCAGGGCGAATCCAACACCGGCAACACCGACTACTACGACCTCCACAAGATGCTCATCGAAGGCTGGCGCGAGAAGTTCAACGATCCGAAGCAGCCCTGGGTGATCTGCCAGCTCGCCGGATTCGAACAGTGGACCCCGATGAACCGTCTCCCCGAAGACCAGTGGAAGGGCAAGGCCCCGATGGGCAGCAAGGTCGACGGCTGGGCGCTCACCCGCGAGATCCAGGACGAAATGTCCTACATCTATGAGAACGTCAGCAGCGTCCCGCTCATGGACATCGGCGACCAGTCCGACATCCACCCGCGCGACAAGCAGAGCCTCGGCTACCGCCTCGCCAAGCTCGTGGAATGGAAATATTTCGGCGGCGAACTCGGCGTCGGCCCGGTCTACGATCACATGGACGTCAAGGGCGACAAGTGCATCATCCACTTCAAGAACGTCGGCAAGGGCCTCACGACTTCCGACGGCCAGGCCCCCGGCGCGTTCGCCATTGCGGGCGCTGACGGCAAGTTCGTCTGGGCCGACGCCAAGATCGTCGGCGACACCGTCGAAGTCTCCTCCGCCCAGGTCAAGGAGCCCAAGACCGTCCGTTTCGCCTACGTCATGTACCGCGGCGACGTCAACCTCATGAACAAGGACGGCTTCCCCGCCTATCCGTTCCGCACCGACAAGGTCAAAAACGAATACGAGAAGAAATAATCGGTCCTGATTTCCGTGAGGTCGGGTCCCGGTAAATCCGGGACCGCCTTCCTCAAAATAATCCGCCGCCGGAACAACGATTTGCCGCTGTTCCGGCGGCTTTCTTTTGCAATCGCACTCCCCCCGTTTTCCCTCAAAAACAGAAAAATACAATGCCGTTCGCGGTCAGTAAACCTGTCGAGCGCGAGCCTCGGAAGGCGCGCTGCGCTCGACGTTTTCTGTTTGCCGCGAGGCGTGCACGGCATAGTGTTCCGCGGAGGCGTTTGCGATCCGAACGAAGTATCGGAAGCCCCCGGAAAAACGTTTTTTCCACGCGATTTTCTTTTTTCTATAAGGAAATCTCTTGAAATTTCAGGAAAAGCCTGTATAGTAAATAGTTAATTTTTCCACATCGGCTGAAAACAAAAAACACGCAAGAAACGCAAAAACAACTGTTAGAAAGGATTTCGCATGAAGAAATCTTCCGCGAAAAAGTACGTCTACCTGTTCGGAAAAGGTATGTGCGACGGCGACAAAGACATGAATGAACTGCTCGGCGGCAAAGGCGCCAATCTCGCCGAAATGGCCAAGCTCGGCCTCCCGGTC
This sequence comes from Victivallales bacterium, assembly GCA_016285335.1. Next base: position 2,827 of record JAEEQO010000162.1, read on the forward strand.
CCTGCCGGGTTCACCATTACGACCGAATGCTGCGTCGATTATTTCGCGAACGGCCAGAAGAATCCCGCCGGCCTCGACGCCCAGGTCACGGCCGCTCTCGCCAAGGTTGAAAAAGTCATGGGCATGAAGTACGGCGACAAGGACAATCCGCTGCTCGTCTCCTGCCGTTCCGGCGCCCGCAAGTCCATGCCCGGCATGATGGAGACCGTCCTGAACGTCGGTCTCGCCACCAGCACGATCCCCGGCCTCGTGAAGCGCACCGGCGGCAACGAACGGTTCGTCTACGACGCCTACCGCCGCCTCATCATGATGTACTCCGACGTCGTGATGGAAAAGGCCGAGGGCATCGAGCCCGCCGAGGGCTGCGCCATCCGCAAGCAGCTCGACGCCATGCTCGACGACCTGAAGAACGCCAAAGGATACAAGAGCGACACCGATCTTTCCGTCGCCGACCTGAAGAAGCTTTGCAAGGACTTCAAGGTCCGCATCAAGAAGGTCCTGAAGAAGGAATTCCCGGACGATCCCATGCTCCAGCTCCAGGGCGCGATCGGCGCCGTCTTCAAGAGCTGGAACGGCAAGAAGGCCGTCTCCTACCGCCGCATCGAGGGCATCCCGGACGACTGGGGCACCGCCGTCAACGTCCAGAGCATGGTCTTCGGCAACATGGGCGAAACCTCCGCCACCGGCGTGGCGTTCACCCGCGACCCCGCCACCGGCGACAACAAGTTCTACGGCGAATGGCTGATCAACGCCCAGGGCGAAGACGTCGTGGCCGGCACCCGCACGCCGTTCCCGCTGAACGACGAGACCAAGAACGAGCAGAACAAGCACCTGACCAGCATGCAGGAAATGCTGCCGAAGACCTACAAGGAACTCGTCGGCATCCGCAACAAGCTCGAGCACCACTACCACGACATGCTCGACATCGAGTTCACCATCCAGGACAAGAAGCTCTTCATGCTCCAGTGCCGCGTCGGCAAGCGCACCGGCACCGCCGCCCTGAACATGGCCATGGACATGCTCAAGGAGCATCTCATCGACGAGAAGACCGCCGTCATGCGCGTCGCTCCCGCCCAGCTCGACGAACTCCTCCACCCGATCCTCGACCAGAAGGCCGAAAAGGCCGCCAAGGTCATCGTGAAGGGCCTCCCCGCCGGTCCCGGCGGCGCGGTCGGACGCATCGTCTTCAACTCCGAGGACGCCATGGCCTGCCACAAGAAGAAACTCCCGTGCATCATGGTCCGTGAAGAGACCAATCCGGAAGACGTCGACGGCATGCGCGCCGCCACCGGCATCCTGACCGCCCGCGGCGGCATGACCAGCCACGCGGCCCTCGTCTGCCGCGGCTGGGGCAAGTGCTGCATCGTCGGCGCTGCCGACATCCAGGTCGACGAGGTCAAGAAGACCCTCAAGATCGGCAAGCAGACGTTCAAGGAAGGCGACATGCTCAGCCTGAACGGCACCCGCGGCTATGTGTACGCCGGCGCCCTGAAGACCGTCGACTCCAGCGAAAACGAACAGCTCAAGAAGTTCATGAAGCTCGTCGACAAGTTCAAAAAGCTCGGCGTCCGCGCCAATGCCGACACCGCCGAAGACGCCGCCAAGGCACGCGCGTTCGGCGCCGAGGGCATCGGCCTCTTCCGCACCGAGCACATGTTCTACGGCGGCAACGAGAAGCCGCTCTTCGCGCTCCGCAAAATGATCCTCAGCAGCACGCCCGAAGAGCGCGTCGCCGCCCTGAACGAACTCTTCCCCTACGTCAAGAAGGACGTCCTCGCCACCATGAAGGCGATGGAAGGCCTCCCGGTGACCATCCGCTTCCTCGATCCGCCGCTGCACGAGTTCGTGCCGCACACGAAGGAACAGCAGCTTGAGCTCGCGAAGTCCATCGGCATCACTCACGCGGAGTTCCTGAAGCGCGCCGACGCCCTGAAGGAATCCAACCCGATGATGGGGCACCGCGGCGTCCGCCTCGGCGTCACCTATCCCGAGATCACCGCCATGCAGGCGCGCGCCATCTTCGAGGCTGCCGCCGAGATCGAGAAGAAGGACAAGAAGCGCTGTCACATCGAAATGATGATCCCCGTGACCTGCGATCCGAACGAGCTCAAGGACCAGAAGAAGATCATCGAAAAGGTCGAGGCGGAAGTCGCCGCGAAGAACAAGATCAAAAAGTTCGACTACATGGTCGGCACCATGATCGAGATCCCGCGCGCCGCCATCCTCGCCGGCAAGATGGCCGAGGAAGCCGAATTCTTCTCCTTCGGCACCAACGACCTCACCCAGATGACCTTCGGCTTCTCCCGCGACGACATCGGCGCCTTCGTCGGCGAATACCTCAACAAGGACATCATCCCCGCCGATCCCTTCCAGACCATCGACCGCGACGGCGTCGGCTGGATGATCCGTCACGCTGTCGAGGCCGGACGCGCCACGCGCAAGAACCTGAAAGCCGGCATCTGCGGCGAACAGGGCGGCGAACCGAAGTCCGTGGAGTTCTGCCACGAAGTCGGCCTGACCTACGTCTCCTGCAGCACCTACCGCGTGCCCATCGCACGTCTGGCCGCCGCGCAGGCCGCCATCAAGTCCGAGGCCGCTGCCAAGGCCGCGAAGAAGGCGAAACGGAAATAATCCGCTTCTCCGACTTTATCGGGGTGTCCGTTTCGCGGGCACCCCGTTTTTTCTCCAAACAATAACTTGTCAGCTTCAATTATGGATTTCTCCGGTCGCCCCGTTTCCTTCTTCTATCCCTGGCGGTTCGTCTCGCGCGAACTCTACCGTTCGATCATGGTCGATTTCCGCGACAACGGCGCGGACCGCCTCGTGATCGTGCAGGAATGGATGGAACGCATCCTGAACGACCACGTGTTTTACCTGGACCTGCTGGAAATGGTCCGCGATGCCGGGGTGAAGCTGTTCGAGGTGCATGCGCCGAACGGCCCGCATTGGGACCTCTCCTGCATTTTCGAGGGGCGGCGCGGGCTGATGATCGATGGACACAAACGCGCGCTGTGCTACGCCGCGGAGACCGGCTGCCGCACGTACACGATCCATATCGGCGCGGGGCAGTACAACCGGTTCCGCACGCCCGTTCAGCAGATCCGCGAAGCCGCACTCCGCACGCTCGACGAGCTCGTCCCGCACGCGGAAAAACTCGGCGTGGTGATCGCGGTCGAGAACAGTTTCGAGCCGCCGAACACGCCCGACGAGGTGCTGTTCCTGCTCGAACATTTCAAGTCGCCCGCGCTCGGCTGCTGTTACGACGCCGGACACGCGAACGTGATGGCGCCCGCCCCCGGCAAACGCCAGGATCTTTACTGCTCCGTGATGAAGGAGATCTGGGACGGTCGCGTGGTCGAATATCCCGATGCGCTCGGCAAGCTCGCGCCGTACGTCGTGACCGCGCATCTGCACGACAACGACGGGTACCGCGACGCCCATACGCTGCCCGGCAGCGGCTCGGTCGACTGGCCCGCCATCCTCGCGAAGCTCGCCGCGTGTCCGCGTCTGATCTCCGTGCAGTCGGAGGTGCATTGCGACCGCGCGGAAAACGAGGTCACGCCCGGCCGAATCTGCCGGAAGTTCGCGGAGCTTTTCCGCTGACGAACGATAAAACTCCTCCCCTAAAAACGTTCGGCAGCATTTGCAGTCCTGCGGCATATCACCGCAGCGCAGCCGTCCAGAGTGGCGAAGGACGATTCGCGGCCGCTTGTCTGCGTGGGGCATTTTCCGCGCAGCGATAAAAAATAAGTGAAATTTCATGCTGAAGGTTTTTTCCCCCTTGATTTTTTAAGCCTGACGGTGTAAATTGTGCATATTATCGTATACGCTGTCGGGTCTTCTGTGTTCAAATGAAAGCTGTCAGATGCCTTTGATCGAACGCGGAAGCCGACATGAACAATCAAGTCCGGCAGTTATGACCGGACAGTTGAG
>JAEEQO010000163.1 GCA_016285335.1 Victivallales bacterium
CAAGATGATCGCCGTCCCGCCGATCTCCAAGATGCTCGACGTCGACATCGCCGGCCCGAAGAAGGCCGTCAAGCCGCGCCAGAACGTCCCGATGACGATCACCGTGAAGGACGGCAACGGCAAGCCTGTCTCCGGCGCTGTCACGCTCACGGTCTACGACAAGTCCCTCGACGCCATCGCGTCCAGCCGCATCCCGGCGATCAATTCCTTCTTCTGGAACTGGAAGCGCTCGCACTACGCCGACTGGACCGTGAACCTCGACCAGGGTACCAGTCTCCACAACAACCCCGCCCGCGGCATCCACTTCATGAACGATAACCTCTCCATGAACGGACGCATCTTCCCGTTCAACCTCGGCTACGGTGAAAGCGTCTACTTCGACGGCGGAGTTGAGTTCAAAGGCGGCGCGGTCCGCAGAAACGGCGCCATGGCCCGCGGCGTAGGCGGCGGGATGGGCGGTTTCGGCGGCGGTGCGGTCATGAGTTTCGGCGCGGCCATGAACAGCATGGACGACGACGCTGTCATGGAGGCCGCTCCCGCAGCAGCCATGGGTGGCCGGGTTATGATGAAATCCGCAAGCGCCGACATGGCGATGGCGGAAGAATCCGTCGAAATGGAAATGGGCGGCGGCATTGGTGGCGATGAGGGCGGCGGTTCCTTCGTCCGCTCCAACTTCCTCGACGCCGCGTACTTCGCCGGACTCGTGAAACTCGACGAAAACGGCCAGACCACCATCGACGTCCCGGCTCCCGACAACCTCACCACGTGGAAGGTCCACGTGTGGTCCCTCACTGCCGACACGTCGGTCGGCGAAGGCGATTCCGAATTCGTCGTCAGCAAGGACCTGATCGCCCGCCTGGAGCTCCCGCGCTTCCTGGTGAACGGCGATACGGTCAACGCCGTCGCGAACATCCACAACTACACCGAAAAGGACGTCTCCGCGAACGTCACGCTCACGGTCGACGGCGACACCGTGGCAGCCGCGAAGAACACCGCGACGATCTCCGTGAAGGCCGGAAGCCACACCGCCTGCCCGTTCACCCTGAACGCGAAGGCCGTCGGCGAAAGCAAGATCACGCTCTCCGTGAAGGCCGGCGGCGAAGACGACGCGCTCCAGCTCGCCCTGCCCGTCCTCGTGAAGGGCATCGACAAGCAGGTGAACAACTTCGCCTACCTCGACAAGGACAACAAGTCCGCCACCGTCACGTTGAAGGTCCCGGAACAGCGCAAGCCTGAAACGACCTTCCTCACCGTGAACCTCGCCCCCGGCGCGGCCATGGCGATGGTCGAGCTCCTGCCTTACCTGGCAGCCGACGGCGAAGCCACCGTGTTCGGCGTGGTCAACCGCTTCGTGCCCTCCATGGCGGCGAAGAACGCCCTCAGCAAGCTCGGCGTCAGCTTCGACGACGTCCACCCGGCAAAGACTTCCCGCGACAAACTCTATACCGAATATATGGAGAAATACTGCTGGAAGGACGGCAAGGTCGATCCGTCGTTCGATGCCAAGACGTTCAACCGCGTGATGGACGAAAACCTGAAGATGATCCTCACCATGGTGAACTCCGACGGCGGCTGGGGCTGGTTCGGCGGCTACCGCGAATACTCCTACCCCGACACCACCGCCTACGTCGTCGACGCCCTGCTGGACGTCAGCGCCTACGGCAACAAGACCGTCGACAGCCAGATGAACCGCGGCGTCGCGTGGCTCCAGGCACACGCCGAGGAACGCCTCGTCGAGATCCGCAAGCACAAAGGCGTCTCCAACGTCGACGCCCTCGTGGCCCGCGTGCTCGCCAAGGCCGGAAAGCCAAACAAGGAGCTGAACGGATTCCTCTACGAACTCCGCAGCCAGCTCGCGCCCTACGGGCTCTCCATGCTCGGCCTCGCGCTCAGCCCCAAGTCCGACGAACGCGCCATGGTCGTCCGCAACCTCACGCAGTTCCGCATGGTCGACGACGAGAACCAGACCTCCTACCTGAACATCCCGACCGCGTGCAGGTTCTTCTGGTACGGCAGCGAGAACGAGACGAACGCCGCCTACCTCGATCTCCTGCTCGACGATAATCCGTCCGATCCGAACGCCCGCAAGCTCGCGAACTACCTCGTCACGAACATCCGCAATTCGCCGTGGCGCAACAGCAACCGCGAACTCGGCGCGGTCGTCCGCACTCTCGCCCGCTACATCAAGTCCGCCGGCGAAGACGCGCCCGACATGAACGTGAAGGTCAGCCTCGACGGCAAGGAGATCAAGAGTTTCCACGTCGACAAGGCATCCATGTGGGACAGCCCGTTCGTCGCGCTCGCGAAGCCCGACGCCCTCGGCACCGGCGACCACAAGCTCGAGATCTCCATCGACGGCCCCGGCGTCCTCTACATGAACTCCATGCTGAACTACTTCACGCTGGAGGACGAGATCGAGCCCGCCGGACTCGAAATGAAGATCAAGCGCAATTACTACCGCCTGGTCCCCGAAGTGCAGGAAGCGCTCGCCGCGGGCCTCCAGGGCTCCGTCCAGACGCTCAAGAGTGACAAGTACAAACGCGTCCCGCTGAAGTCCGGCGACGTGATCCGCCCCGGCGAACTCGTCGAAGTCGAGCTCATCTCCACCGCGAAGAACGATTACGACTACGTCTGCTTCGCCGACAGCATGCCCGCCGGATTCGAGTTCGAAAAGCCCGTCAGCGGCTACGACTGGACCGGCAAGGCCCCCATCTACCGCGAATACCGCGAACGCGGCGCCAAGTTCTACCTCCGCAACATGGCGCGCGGCGATTCCAACGTGTTCTACCGGATGCGGGCGCAGCTCCCCGGCCGCTTCATCGCCCTCCCCGCCGGCGGCAGCGGCGTGTATGCCCCCGAGCTGAAGTGCAACTCCGCCCAGCACATCTTCGTGATCTCGGAGTGAGGAGGCGAACGCCTCCACTGCTGTAGTGCCGGGCTTCGCTCCGGCACGAAACAAACATCAACCAATCGAAGCCCGTTCCGAAAGGGACGGGCTTTTTTACTGCTTATTTTTTTAAAAACATGGTTTGCTTTCCTGTATTACGATGATATATTATCTCATTGTCAAATACAATTCTTCCATTTTATATTCTGTCTCGTGAAAAATCCTACTCCCATGACAAGAACAACAATGCGAAAGCCTGTTTCCCTGCTTGTCGCGCTCTCTCTGACTGCCGCCGCGCTTCTCGCCGGATGCGGCGAGGACTTGGAACACGCAACCACGGACGAGCTTATGCGGAAAGGCAGGACCGCCTGCGAGACAAAGGATTACAGGACCGCGGCGAAGTATTTCACGCCGGCCGCCGAACGCGGCAACGCGGAGGCGCAGTATCACGTCGGGCTCCAGCTTCTGTACGGCGCAGACAACATTAAACGGACGGGGAATATCAACGACGTCATCCGCGAGCTGAACGAGATGAAAGCCCGGGGCGCGGAATGGCTCCGCAAATCCGCCGAACAGGGCTACGCTCCGGCGCAGTACAGCCTCGCGGGGTGTTATCTCAACGGCACGGGCATGGAACGCGATGCGGCAAAGGGCGTCGAATGGCTCCGCAAAGCCGCGGCGCAGGACGAGATCCACGCGCTGTACGAGCTCGCAAACCGTTATCTGGACGGACGGGACGGGGTCGAAAAGGACCGGGACGAGGCGGTGAAGCTGTACCGCAAAGCCGCCGAACAGGGGCACGTCGACGCGAAGCATATCCTCAAACGCCTTGGCGTGAAGTGATACCTTTTTCAAACCCGAACCAACAGGAGGCAAACATGGCAAATGCAGGAAAAAACGGATGCGCGATGTTCTGCGGGATCGTCCTGCTGATCGCGGCGGTTTACGCGGCGTTCTTCGAGTTCGTGATCCCCGTTTCAATCGTGCTGGGGTACTGTTTCCTGGTGCAGGACCCCGCGAAACAGCCGGAGGTGATCACGTATTCCAGCACGGATTACCACGAATTGCTGAAGCGGGTGCCGTTCGACCTTGACGCGGCTTCCTGCGAGTGGAACATCAAGCGGAAGGACAACCGGAGGTTCCTGCTGGACGTCCCCTCCCCCTCGGACATCCTGCTGATCGTATCCGGCCATGTCGTCCTCACGGATGAAGCGGCGAAGTCGATCGCGGACCGGTACCAGTGGGAACCGTTCGACCGGTTCGTGTGGGAATCGCTGTCATATTCCTATTTCAACAGCGACCTCTCGTTTCTGCCGCATGACCGGCCGCTGCTGTATTCCGAAGCGTTCAAGAGCGATATTCTGGAAACGCGGCCGTACGGCGGCATCTTCCTGTTCGACGCCGGGCGGAACACGCTTTGGTTCCACCTGACGCACCTGTGACGTTCCGGCGGAAGGCCCGCGCGCCCGGATTCACCGGAACGCGCGTTCGACGGCCCTGACGCCGTTCTCCAACAGCTGCCGAAGCTCGTTTTTCGTCCACCAGTACCAGTATTCCGGCCGGGAATCGAACTCGCCGTCCTTTTCGGCTTTCCATTCCCATTCGTCCGCCTCAAGGTTGCTGTGCGGGCGGTCCGGCGTGCGGAGGACCACGGACAGCAGGAACATCGCCTCCAAGTTCCGTTGTCCGGTCGCCAGACGCAGCCATCTGACGGCTTCCGCCTTGTCTTCCTTCACGCCTTCGCCGTCGAGGTAAAGTTTCGCCAGTTCAAGCCGCGCGTAGTCGTCCCCCATCCCGGCGCAGATGCGGAGGATTTCGGCGCCTTCCGCTTTTTCCGCCTCGGTCCGGACGTCTTCCAGCAGATAATCCGCAAGCGCCCCTACGTATACGCCTTGTTTCACCAGGCCGCGGAGATACGTCTCCATGTCCTGCTTCTCGATGAAGCCTTTTTCCTCGAAAGCCATGTGGAGGCCCGCATACAGCGCCAGAAAACAATTACGGTCCTGCTTCTCGTTCAAAAGGGCGTCCAGGATCCGTTTCGCCAGCGCGGTCTTTTCCGTCTCCTCATAATCGGAGAAGACCCGGACCCCCTTGTCGACTCCGAACTTGCGGAAATACGTATCGAACTCCATCCCGTCGCCCTCCTCCAGATGTTTCAGCGCGGTGTCGAATGCCTTCCTCTGCCACTGCTTCGCCTTATCCTCGTCTTTCGGGAAATTCGTCCCTATGCCGTCCTCAAACCCGTATTCATATAGGTTGGACAGTTCGCACATGGCGAACACGTTGCCCCTCTCCGCGTTTTTGAGGTAGATTTCGGGGCTGAAGAATCTGGCGCCGCCGAAAGCCAGCGCGCGGGCGTCGCCCTGTTCGGCCGCGGCCGTGACCCTGTCCGTCGGATCGACGGGGGCATACGCCCTTGAGCCATAGAGGTGCGGCGCGAGGTCATATTCCGCGTACATGTTTCCGGCCGCCGCCGCTTTCTTCAGCCATTTCATTCTGTCGGACCGGATGAATTCCTTCTCGCGGCGGGACGGTTTGCGTTTGTCTCTCATGAGCGGATGCCACGAGCCGTCATAGCAGACGGAGAGCAGGTACTGCGCGTCCGCGTGCCCCTGCAAAGCGGCTTTCCGGAGCCAGTACGGCGCAAGGAAAGAGGACGGAATGACGTACTGTCTCTTCCCCCGGTCCGCTTCGGAGAGCAGCAGAGGGTCGTGCATATAGAAACAGCCCAGGCGGTACTGCGACTCCATGTCGCCCGCTTTCGCGTCCCGGAGCAGCGCTTTCATGTCGTCGGGCCAGAAGGCGTCCTCCGGGAACCGGGCGCGGATGAGCCTGCGCTTCTCGTTGTCGGGGACGTCGAGCCGCACGATGTCGTACAGTTCCTTCAACGCCGCCTGAAGCTCGGGCGAATCCTTGTCGGGATACGCCCAGCAGACGGAAGCAATCGCACGGGTGGCGACGTCAAGAAGAGGCTCCTGCGCATCGTAGTTCGCATCGATGTGCAGAAGCCTCGTAAAACCGATCGCGCATGCCAGCAGGACGGCTGTGACAGTGATGCGGACGATCTTTTTCTGTTTCAAGGTCATCGTGCGCTCCGCCCCGCGGGCCGGGATCGTTTCAGGTCAAACGGCCTGTCGTGCGCGAAGGATTACTTCGCGGAGACTTTTTCGAGCCAGGCGTCGATCGCGGGTCCGGCGTTCGCGGCGTCGGTTCCCTTGTGGGCGAAGACTTCGGGGAAGAAATTAATCGTCGGGACGGCGGCCTTCGCGTCGCGAAGGAACGTGAACGTGGCGGGATTGCCCTGGCCGTGCGTGCAGAAGAGCGCGACGGTCTTGCCCGTGAAGTCATAGGACTGGAGGAACGTGCGTGCCGGCGGCGCATAGGTGGAGAACCAGATCGGCGTGCCGACGTAGATCGGGTCGTACTTGGAAATGTCGATGCCCATGTCCTTGATCGCCGGGGCCTTCGCCTGCGCCAGGTCGCGCTGGCCGGCCTGGGCGGCTCCGCCGAAGTCGTTCGGATACGGCGTGACCATTTCGATGACCTTGATGTCCGCGCCGGTCTTCTGCTGGATCATTTCGGCGACGATCTTCGTGTTGTGGGTCTCGGACCAGGTCCAGTAGACCACCAGCGGCTTCGTCTTCGCGGCGGACTTCGCCGGAGCGGCGCCGTCGGTGCAGGAATCGTCGCCGCACTTGCAGCCGAAGAGGGCGACTGCGGACAGGACGGCGGATGCGGCGAACATGAGAGCGTGTTTGAGTTTCATGAAGGTTATCTCCTTGATTTTAGATTGTGGATATGCGGACAATATGGAAAACTATACCACGGATTCCGCGCTTGTCAAGTCCGTAACGTAAAAAAACACG
>JAEEQO010000164.1 GCA_016285335.1 Victivallales bacterium
GGTCATCGGCATCATTTTGGCGCTGTCCGCCGCCGGACTCGTCAACTTCTACACCGCCGTCCCGCTCCTGATCGGCACGAACATCGGCACTACGGTTAATGCATGGCTGGTTTCACTTACGGCCAACCGCGTGGCGAAGCAGGCCGCTCTCGCGCACTTCCTCTTCAACTTCTTCGGCGCCGTCCTGATGGTCGTGCTGCTCTACATCCCGATCGGCGCGCACAAAACGCCGTTCTTCCTCTACATCGTGAACGCCATCACGCCCGGCGACGCGTTCGCCGCGGTCCCGCAGAACCTCGAACGCCATATCGCCATGGCGCACACGATCTTCAACGTCCTTACGGTCCTCGCCATCATGCCCATGCTGAAGCCCTTCGCACATCTCTGCGAAACGCTCATCCCCGGCGACAAGACAAAGCCGGTCAGCACGCGCACGCTGGAACCCCTGCTCCTCCGCACGCCCGCCATGGCCATCGAACAGTCCATCATCGAAATCCGCAAGATGGTCGAGCTGTCCTGGAGCATGATCGACCGGGCGGTCAACCATCACTTCCGCGCCGCGCACGTCGACGAAAAGGAATTCGAGCAGCTCGAGATGGACGAACAGCAGGTCGACAAGATGCAGTATGACATCACGAACTACCTGGTCCAGATCACACGCCAGCATCTTTCCATTCCGCAGTCCAACCTGATCCCGCTCCTCATGCACTGCACGAACGACGCCGAACGCATCGCCGACCACACGGCCAACATCATGCGCCTCACGAAACGCCTTTCCAAGGTCGATACCAAGCTCTCCGACGTCGCGCAGGACAACCTCAATTCCCTGTGGGAGCTCCTGTCCTCCCAGGCCGACAACGTGACGCACGCGCTCTCCCAGAAGCATTCCGAAAACGCGGACGGCATCCGCAACGCACTCGAAGGCGAGAAAAAGCTGAACAAGCTCGCCCACAAGTACGAAAAGAACATCAAGGCCATGATGGCCGAACAGGCCCGCGAACAGCAGCAGGAGGCCGACCACGTCGCAAATGACGCCGAGGCCAACGAACGCGAGATCAACGAACTCGCCAAGCAGTACGAACAGGTCCACGTGGAACGCCGCAACAAGGGCGAATGCGCCGTCGACGCCAGCGTGATCTTCATCGAAATGCTCTGGGAACTCGAACGCATCGGCGACCACCTGGTCAACATCGCCCAGCGTGCCCCCGAAATGCAGAAGTTCTACATCAATATTTGAGGTTCGGGAAAAGGATTCGCGAAAATGAGCGCCGGACATTGGTTCAAAAAGAAGTGGAGAAAGTTCTATTTCAAGATCGTCCGCGAAAAAGCCTCGCCCGATTATATCGCCCGCGGCTGGAGCATCGGCATGTTCTTCGGCTGCCTCATCCCCATCGGCGGCCAGCTCTTCTGCTCCATTCCGACCGCGTTTCTTCTGAAGGGCAGCAAGATCGGCGCCGTCCTCGGCACGTTCATCACCAACCAGATCACGATATTTTTCATCTACCCCATCCAGTGTTATGCCGGCGCGAAGCTGATCGGCCTGGACCTTTCCTACAGCGACATCAAGATCAAACTCAAGGACATCGTGGATGCTACGAACTTTTCCGAGTTCGTCGATGCCACGAAGAGCCTTGCGGGCGACCTGACCGTCGCGTTCTTCGTCGGCGGCGCCATCATGGCAGTCGTCCTGACCCCGATCACCTATGTCGTGGTGAAGAGGATGGTCGTGGCATACCGCATCCGCGTGGAAAAACGCCGCAAGAAACGCCGCGCGGCGCTCCGGGCGCGTGTCCAGGCCAGGCATGCGCACGATGCGAAGCCGCAGGACTGACCGTCCGGCGCCAAATCCGGTAAAACCGTTCCCCCGAAAACGGCGGTCTTTTACGCTCGGGATCGCCGGCCTGGAGTCTTTTTTCGATTTTTTATGGGACATCTGCGGGAAAAAAGCGGAAGTACAGATTGAAAATCAGGGAAAAAGGGTGTATATTTATATTCACTCTTTTTGAAAGGAACGTCCCGCCGGAGACGGCGGACCGTCTGAACCCGCTACCGACTGAAAATCATATAACTCAATCACAAGGCAAGACACATCATGTCCAATCCCAGCTGGAAAGACCAACTCACGCTCAACATCACCGACACCGACGTCTGCGGCCGCGACGCGAAATTCGTGCTCTCCGCGGAAGGTTCCTCCGACCTCTTCCTCAACGCCGCCAAGTCCGTCGCCCGCAAGGCGACGCTCCCCGGATTCCGCACCGGCAAGGCCCCGGTCGCCATGGTGAAGGCCCGCTATAAAGGCTACATCGACGAGGAAGCCGGACGCCTGCTCCAGATCGCCGCGTTCGACCTGCTGTCGAAGAAGGCCGAAGAGCTCGACATCATCTCCTACAGCAAGCTCCAGCCGGAAGGCACGCTGGAGGAAGGCAAGGAATTCACGCTGAAGTGCGATTTCGAGATCGCGCCGGAATTCGAGCTCCCGGACTACAAGGAACTCGGCGAAGTCGCGGAAGGCGAAGACGCCGCCAAGATCGAGGCCGACCTCATCGAACGCGCCAAGGCCCAGTACAGCAGCTTCGTGCCCATCACCGACGAAGCGAAGGAGGGCGACATGCTCCACGTCTCCTACGAGAGCGATTTCGCGCTCCCCGAGGATGCCTCCGATTCCCTGAAGCGCGCGGTCAAGAACGATTCCGCCTGGATTTACCTGATCGGCCAGGAAATGATCCCCGGCGTGAACGCCGCCATGACCGGCGCCAAAGTCGGCGACGAACGCACGTTCACGGCTGAATTTCCCGCCGACTGGCGCGAGGAAGCTCTCCGCGGCCAGAAGGTCACGTTCAAGATGAAAGTCCACGACGGCCAGCGCCGCGAACCCATCGAAGACCTCGCGAAGCTCGCCGAGAAGATGGAATTCAAGTCCGCCGAAGAGCTGGGCAAGTTCTACCACGACCTCGCGGCCCGTCAGGCCGAGATCATGACCCGTTCCAAGACCATGGAATCCATCCAGGCCGCCATCCTCGAAAAGGCGCCGCAGTTCGACCTGCCGAAGAAGTCGCTCGACACCGCGACCGACAACGAATACAAGCTGCTTGAGTACGCGGTCGGCCAGGACAAGGACGCCCTCGAGAAGTTCAACGCCGAGAAGGACCAGCACATGGAAGAGGCGAAGAAGAAAGCCTCCGAACAGCTCCGCAAGAACTTCATCATGCGCAAGATCGCGAAGATCGAGGAAGTCAAGCTCTCCGAGCAGGAAGTCGCCCAGGCCATCCAGAACATGGCGCAGCAGACCCGCATGGAGCCCGCCCGCCTCGCCGAGATCCTCCAGCGCACCGGCCGCCTCAACGAGCTTGAGATCGAACTCCTCGTCGAGAAGACCCTCGGCGTGCTCGCGGAACGCCGCATGAAAGCTGCCGCGAAGTAAAAAACGTATATGCCGCCGGAGGAACGCGGAACCGTTCCTCCCGGCGCGTTCCATAAGTCTGGCCATTCCGCCAGCAGGATGACCGGCCTTTGTGCGCGTCGGAAGCAGCACGAAGGCCGTGCATTTTTTGAAGGGCCCTGAACAAAACAAAGCACAACACAAGGAGAAGAAGAACATGAAACCGACAAGAAACGGAATGCTCGTGCCGATCGTCGTGGAACAGACTGGCAACGGAGAACGCTCGTACGACATCTATTCCCGGCTGCTCCGGGACCGCATCATCCTGCTCGGCGACCCCATTGACGACAATGTGGCGAACCTGATCGTTGCCGAACTGCTCTTCCTGAAGAGCGAAGACCCGAAGAAAGACATCTCCCTGTATATCAACTCGCCCGGCGGCGTCGTGACCGCGGGCCTTGCCATCTACGACACCATCCAGTCGCTCCCGTGCGACGTCTGCACGTTCTGCATGGGGCAGGCCGCCTCCATGGCCGCCGTGCTGCTGTCCGCCGGGACCCGCGGCAAGCGCTACGCCCTGCCGTCCGCCCGCATCATGATCCATCAGGTCCTCGGCGGCGCCGAAGGCCAGGCCACCGACATCGAGATCCACACGAAGGAGATACTGCGGACCAAGGCTGCCCTGAACACCATCCTCGCGAAGCACTCCGGCCAGACGCTGAAGAAGATCGAACGCGACACCGAACGCGATTACTTCATGTCCGCCGAGGAAGCCGTGGCTTACGGCCTCGTGGACCACGTTCTGCCGCCCCGCGCGGACGTCGCCGCCCTCACGGTCAAGGGGAACTGATCCATGGCAACGAAGACCACCCGCTGTGCGTTCTGCGGCCGTACGGAGGAAGAGCTGAAGGGCGGCCTGCTGACCGGACCCGGCGGCGCTTCCATCTGCCGCAACTGCGTGACGATCTGCGACACGCTCTTCACCCGGAACGGCTTCCCGGCCGCGCGACCGAATAATCCTCTGTCCGACGACGATGACGAGCTCGAAGACAGGCATGCCGGTTCCGGACCGCTGCCGTCGTTCGTCAACGACCTGCGCGTGCCGTCGCCCGCCGACATCAAGGCGGAGCTCGACCGCTACGTGATCGGGCAGGAGCAGGCCAAGAAGATCCTTTCCGTGGCCGTTCACAACCATTACAACCGACTGAAATCGAAAAACCTCTACGACGCCTCCGATGTCGATCTCGACAAGAGCAATGTGCTGCTCATCGGCCCCACCGGCAGCGGCAAGACGTTGATCGCCCGCACGCTCGCGAAAATGCTCGACGTGCCGTTCTGCATTACGGACGCCACGACGCTGACCGAGGCCGGCTACGTGGGCGAGGACGTCGAAAACATCATCCTGCGCCTCGTGCAGGCCGCCGATTACGATCTCGACCGTGCCCAGGTCGGCATCATCTACGTCGACGAGATCGACAAGATCGCGAAGAAGAGCCAGAACGTCTCCATCACGCGCGACGTCTCCGGCGAAGGCGTCCAGCAGGCGCTCCTGAAGATCCTCGAAGGCACGATCTCGAACGTGCCCCCGAAGGGCGGCCGCAAGCACCCCCAGCAGGAATACCTGCATGTCGATACCTCGAACATCCTCTTCATCTGCGGCGGCGCGTTCGTCGGCCTGGACAAGATCGTCCAGCGCCGCGTGGGGCGTCATGTGCTCGGCTTCACGCAGGGCACGGAAAATGCCAGCGAGGAGGACAAGCGCACCGAAGAGGAAAACCGGCTCCTGCTCGAATCTCCGCTCTCCGCGGTCGAACCCGAGGACTTCGTGCATTACGGCATGATCCCGGAATTCATGGGCCGCATGCCCGTGACCGCCGCGCTCACCCCGCTTGACGAGGAAGCGCTGAAGCGCATTCTGGTCGAACCGAAGAACTCGATCGTCCGCCAGTACACCACGCTCATGGAAATGGAAGGCGTGAAGCTGAGCTTCACCGACGACGCCATCGCCGCCCTCGCGAAGAAGGCATACGAAAAAGGCACCGGCGCGCGCGGCCTGCGTTCCATCATGGAGAGCATCATGCTGGACGTGATGTACGACGTGCCGTCCCGCAAGGACGTGAAGGAATGCGTCATCACGGAGGACGCCGTGAACGGCAAGGGCGCGAAGCTCGTCCTGAAGAAGAAGTGACGCCATACGGAACCTGAACTCAAATCAATTCAAATACTGGAAAGGCAAAACACCATGGAACAATTTCAGCAGAACGTCAAAGATGTGCTGGCCCGCCTGAGCGCGATTCGGATCGTCCCGGTCCTGGTCCTCGACAACCTCGAAGACGGCCTCAAAATGTGCTCCGTCCTGCAGGAGAAGAACCTCCCGGCGGCGGAGATCACCTTCCGGACCGCTGCCGCGGAGAGCGTGATCCGCGCGGCTGCGAAGGAATTCCCCGGCCTCTATCTGGGTGCGGGCACCGTGCTGAACGTGCGCGATCTGCACCGGGCGTTCGACGCCGGCGCGAAGTTCGCCGTGGCGCCGGGCTTCAATCCGACCGTGGTGAAGGAAGCCGTGAAGTGCGGATTCCCGTTTGCGCCGGGCGTGTGCACCCCGTCCGAGGCGGAACAGGCGATGGAGCTCGGCTGCACGTTCCTGAAGTATTTCCCGGCCGAGGCCGCAGGCGGCGTGAAGTTCCTGAAGTCCCTGATCGCCCCCTACAAGCACCTCGGCGTCCGCTTCATGCCCACCGGCGGCGTGACGAGCGCGAATGCTGCCGAATATCTGGCGGTCCCGGAGATCGCGGCGGTCGGCGGCACATGGCTCGGCAAGACCGCCGACATGCGCGCGGGCAACTGGGACGCCATCGGACAGGCCGTGGCCGACGCCGTGGCGCTGGTCCGCAGTCTGGCGTAAGTTTTTTGGAGACGAAGCATGACCATTGACGAGATCAAAGCTCACGGCGCGGATTTGACCGAACGCCTGTCGAAGCTGTCGAACTATCTGCACGTCGAGGAAACGCTCGCCCAGATCGCCGAGATCGAAAAGACCATGGCGCAGAACGATTTCTGGGACGACAAGGAAAAGGCGCAGGCGACCGTGCAGAAGCTTTCCTCCTGCAAGAACATCGTGGAGCCGTTCAACAAGCTCAAACGCGAGGCGGACGACTTCCTCGCGATCGCCGAACTGGCGGAAGAGGACCCGTCGTTCCTGGAGGAATCCGATGATGCCTGGACCAAGCTCGAAGCCGGGCTTTCCAAGCTCGAGATCGTGAGCTTCCTTTCCGGCAAGTTCGACCGCTGCAACAGCTTCGTCTACATCCACGCGGGGGCGGGCGGGACCGCGTCCTGCGACT
>JAEEQO010000165.1 GCA_016285335.1 Victivallales bacterium
GTATCGCCCGGAAACTGGATGAACTCGGCGTGGCTTACATCGAAGGCGGCTGGCCGGCCTCCAATCCGCGCGACTTCGATTTCTTCCGCGAGGCCGCCTCCATCAAGTTCAAGTACGCCCGGCTCTGCGCGTTCGGATGCACGCGCCGCAAGGACGTCGCGGCGGCGGACGACCCGCAGCTGCGCGCCCTGCTTGATTCCGGCGCGCCCGTCTGCACGATCGTCGGCAAGACACCCGCCTCGCAGGCCCGCGAGATCCTGAACGTCTCCGAGGAGGAAAACCTTGCCATGATCCGCGAATCCTGCCGGTTCCTCGCCGACGCCGGACGCGAGGTCATCTTCGACGCCGAACACTTCTTCGACGCCTGGAGCGAGGACGCCGATTACGCGAAACGCGTCCTGGCCGCCGCATGCGAAGGCGGCGCGTTCGCCGTGACCATCTGCGACACCAACGGCGGCCTGCTCCCGGTCGAGATCCTCGACGTCACGAAGCAGGTCCGCGCGTTCCTGCCTGAAAACATCGTCCTCGGCATCCACTGCCACAACGATTCCGGCACGGCCGTGGCGAACTCCATCGTTGCCGTCCGAAGCGGCGCCCGCCTCGTGCAGGGCACGGTCAACGGCATCGGCGAACGCTGCGGCAACGCCAATCTCTGCACCATCATCCCGAATTTCGAGCTCAAAACGGATTTCCGCTGCCTCCCGCCCGGCCATCTGGCAATGCTGAAGGAAGTCAGCGACTTCGTCTGCGAGAAGGCAAACATGCGCCCGGACGCCCACGCCCCGTACGTCGGCGAAAGCGCGTTCGCGCACAAGGCCGGGCTCCACGTCGACGCCGTCGCGAAGAACCCGGTCACGTTCGAGCATGTCCGCCCCGAATCCGTCGGCAACCGCCGCCGCATCCTCATTTCCGAGCTCTCCGGGCGCCATTCCCTCACCATGAAGGCCGCCGAGTTCGGCATCGACCTGCGGGATTCCCGCCTCGGCAATGCCGGCCTTCAGGAGCTCAAGCGCCGCGAACGCGCCGGGTACGAATACGAGACCGCCGAGGCGTCGTTCGTCGTGCTGATGCACAAGGTCATGAACCTCTGGCCCTCCTACTTCACGCTGGACGGCTTCCGCGTCATCATCGAAAAACGCGGCGCGGACGACCGCGTGGTCTCCGAAGCCACCGTCAAGCTCACGGTCGGAGGCGTTTCCCAGCTCACCGCCGCAGAGGGCGACGGCCCCGTCAACGCGCTCGACATCGCGCTCCGAAAGGCCCTCGAACGCTTCTACCCCGCGCTCCGCGACGTCTCCCTGATCGACTTCAAAGTCCGCATCCTGGAGAACCTGAACGGCACCGCGGCGCAGACCCGCGTCCGCATCCAGAGCCACGACTCCACCGACGTCTGGGACACCGTCGGCGTCAGCGAAAACATCATCGAAGCATCCTGGATCGCACTCTCCGATTCCGTGGAATACGCTCTCTTCAAGAAACACATCGCACCCTACAACAATCAAGGACTCGAATCATGACACGACGTTTCCTCCTGATTCTGACCATAGCGCTCGCCGCAACGTTCTTTTTTGCGCCTCAGCAGAAGGCGCAGGCGTTCGACCCCGTCACGCTCGCCATCCTGACCCCGCTCGCCATTCAGGGCGCGAAGATCCTCGCCCCGTACGTGATCCGCGGCCTCAAGAACATGGCGGTCGTCGGGCTCCGCTCCATGAAATACTTCATCAAGTTCTTCCTCGTGCCGTTCGGGCTCATCGAATGCATCATCATGCCGTGGCGAATCTCGACGGGGCTGGCACACATGGGACAAGGGTTTATAGGATTGTTCTGTTTCATAGGGAACCTGCTGCTATTGCCATTTGCCGCGTTTGGCGTCGGCGTTTAGCGGGGACGTGCTGAACAATGCCGACTGAAAAACGTCCGCCCGAGGGGACCGCCACAGGCCGCGCCCGCAACAAGATGGGCTCCATCCTCGGAGAATGGTACGGCGACGAAGGCGACGGCGAACTCATGAAGTATCTGCCGTCCGCCCAGCCTGTCGGAAGCGTCCTGGACCGCGTGCTGAAGAAGAAGCTTCCGCAAGGGGCAGCCGATTTCCTGAAGATATCCGACCGCTGGACCGAGATCGCCGGCGAGGTCGCCGCACGCCACACGAAGCCGCTGTCGATCTCCGGCAAAATCCTGTTCGTCGAGGTGGAACACCCCGCCTACCTGACCTCCGTCCGCACGAAGAGCGTTCAGGGCGCCATCCTCGCGCGCATCGCCGAACTCATCGGCCCGGACAAATGCACCAGCCTGACCTTCACGCCCGCCGGACGCCGCCGCAAAACGGATAACTGAACTCGCATGATCTTCTTCGACACCATCGACTCCACCAACACCTGGGCGGCCGCCCGTTTCGCCGAACTCGCGGACGGGGAACTTGTCGCCGCCGCCGTGCAGACCGCCGGACGCGGCCGCCTCGACCGCAGCTGGATCTCCCCGCGCGGCAACATTTACGCCACGTTCGTCCAGAAGGGTGTGACCAGCCCGCTGCTCGGCGTCGCCGTCGGTTCCCTCGCCGTGCTCGACCTCGTGCGCGAGCTCGCCCCCGCCGAAAAGTTCCACATCAAGTGGCCGAACGACGTCTTCCGCGGCACGGCGAAGATCTCCGGCATCCTCGCCCAGTACA
Source organism: Victivallales bacterium (assembly GCA_016285335.1). The sequence goes on from JAEEQO010000165.1 coordinate 2,669, forward strand.
TCTGCCCCCGCAACGGCACGCCCGGCGGACTCGTGACGGGGATGGGCGTGAACCTGAACATGTCGCGCGAACAGCTCGCCGGAGCCGCGCAGGAAGCCACGTCCGTCGCCATCCTGACCGGCGCGCCGGTCGATCTGGAAGCCGCGCTGAAACGGTTCGAAGCGCTTCTGCACGTTCACGCCTCCACGCTCAAAAGCGCCCCGGATGCGCTCTTCGCCCGCTGGAAATCCGAAAACGGCCTCCTCGGCCGCCATGTGGAATTCGTCGCGGGGGACGGCTCCCGCCTCACGGGGCTGTTCCGCGACATCGACGGCGACGGCTCGGTGATCCTCGACGAGGACGGCGGGTGCACGCTCAGGCTGAACTGCGGCGACGTGCGGCTGCTGACCCGCGCTTGATTTTCCCGCGAATGAGTGTATAGTATTCTGATATTTCAACCTCGAATCCGACGCATGAAGGACGCCCGAACATGATCGCACAACTCACAGGCAAGGTCGTTTCCCTGAACCTCACCGAACTCATCCTCGACGTGAACGGCGTCGGCTATTTCGTCTCCATCCCCATGAGCACCTACGACGTGCTCCCGAAGGAGGGCGGCACCGCCACGGTCCTGACCTGGCTGCAAGTCCGCGAGGACGCGCTCCAGCTCTTCGGATTCGCGAAGAAGGAAGAGCTCGAGATCTTCAAGCTCCTGCTCACGGTGAACGGCATCGGCGCGAAGACCGCCCTCGCCATCCTCAGCAGCATGAACATCCCCACGTTCTGCAACGCCATCGTCAACGCCGACATCAAGGTCCTGAAGCACATCAGCGGCATCGGGCCCCGCTCCGCCGAACGCATGATCGTCGAGCTCCGCGACAAGATCGTGAAGCTCTTCCCCGAGCTCACGTTCACGAACCTCCCGCAGGATGTCCCGCAGTCGCGCGAGATGGAGGATGCGCTCCTCGCACTCGAACAGCTCGGTTTCCAGCGCGCGAAGATCCAGAAAGCCGTCGCAGACCTCGTCGCCGCCATGCCTGAACAGGAACGCTCCAGCGAAAACATCATCCGCAAGGCCCTCCGCAAACTCAACAGCTGATACCCTGCCGTATCTCCGCAGTGGTGTCGAAGACGAAAAGACCGCATCCCGAGGCATAAGCTTTCAGGATGCGGGCAAAAAGCGAAATTGAGGTTCTATTTCAGGATCAGTCCTTGAAATAGCGCTTCAGGAGGCCGGCGAACGCCGCGCCGTGACGGGCTTCGTCCTTTGCCATTTCGTGCACGGTGTCGTGGATGGCGTCGAAGCCGAGCTGTTTCGCCTTCTTCGCGATCTCGAACTTGCCGGCGCAGGCGCCCTGTTCGGCTTCCACACGCTTGGTCAGGTTGGTCTTCGTGCAGGGGGTGACGACTTCGCCGAGGAGTTCGGCGAACTTGGCGGCGTGTTCCGCCTCTTCGAACGCGATGCGCTTGTAGGCTTCGGCGATCTCCGGATAGCCTTCGCGGTCGGCCACGCGGCTCATGGCGAGGTACATGCCGACTTCGGTGCATTCGCCCGTGAAGTTGGCGTGAAGGCCGTCCATGATCTCCTGGTCGTCGACCTTGCCGTCGCCGATGCTGTGGACGGTGACGAAGGACATGGTATCGGCTTTTTCATCCTTGACGACGAACTTGGAGGCCGGGGCCTTGCACTGGGGGCAGAATTCGGGGGGATTGTCGCCTTCGTGGACATAGCCGCAGACCTGGCAAACGTACTTCATGATGGGGTTCCTTTCTTCATGCTCCGGTCGGACGCATGACGGGGTTGGAATGTGATGGGGTGAAAGGGTGTCCGGCGGGGAGAACGCCGGATGTTTATTTCTACAGGTTTACAGTAACTCAAAATCCCGGAATGTCAAATCCCGTTTCCGACTTTTTTGCACTTTTTTTGCGCTGTTCAGCCGGACGTTTTTCGAGCTGTCACAGTGGCTTTTCCAGCATGGCGGGCGCGAGTTTCCCGCGGTTCGCGGGCGCCAGCAGACGCCACCCGGCGAGCCCGGTCCGGGCGAGAAAATAGCGCAGCGCCACCGCGAGGCAGCCGAATCCGTATTTCACGCTCCGCCGGAACGATATGCTGGACGCTTCCTCGAAATATTTCGTCGGGCAGGAGACCTCGGCGATGACGGCCCCGGTCCACGCGATCTGCGCGAGCATCTGGTTGTCGAAGATGAAGTCGTCGGAATTCCCGCTCAGGTCGAGCGATTCGAGCAGTTCGCGCGAGAAAGCGCGGTAGCCGGTGTGATATTCGGAGAGCTTCTGCCCCATCAGCATGTTTTCAACAAACGTGAGGAAGCGGTTCGAGACATATTTGTAGAACGGCATGCCGCCGCGCAGGGCGCATCCGCCGAGGATGCGTGAACCGAGCGTGCAGTGGTACAGGCCGTTGCCGATCATGGCGGCCATCGCGGGGATCAGCATCGGCGTGTACTGGTAGTCCGGGTGGACCATGATCACGACGTCCGCGCCGAGCTCGAGCGCGAGCTTGTAGCACTGTTTCTGGTTGCCGCCGTAGCCGGTGTTCCGAGGCATGCGGTACGTGACCGCGCCGTCGATGCGCGACGCCGCCTCCCACGTGCCGTCCGCGCTCGCGTCGTCCACGATCACGACCTGATCGACGAACGGCTGGGCGGCGGCCTCGCGGAAGGTCTTTTCGAGGGTCTTTTCCGCATTGTACGCGGGCATCACCACGACGACTTTTTTTCCGTTGAACATCTTCGCTCCGGAGGTTGTTTCCGAGCGGCGGTCCTCCCGCCGTTCTCAAAACTTGCAATCTAGAAATATACATCCGGCAATGCGTTTTTCAAGCACGCGGCTCACTTTCGCAGGAAACTTCCCCGTTCCAACCTCATAAAAAAATTCATCTTTCCCCGTTTTCAGCTTGAAAAACGCCGCACGCGCGATATATTAAAGAAGAAAATTCAGAAAAGAATAAACTTTTTCGCCCGTACGGCGGATTTTCGAACAGAATTCACCCCGAAAGGACACCCGCCTTGGAACAGCCCGCCATCACAAACAATCTCCCGGCTTTCGCAAATAAAACGGTGAACGCGCCCGTCGATGCGTTTTACGGCGGCATCCGCAACCGTCTGTTCCTGCGGGAAGCGGCCGCGTTCTGCGCGGCGGCGTTCTTCCTCGCGGGCGGCATCGTGCTGGCCTGGAAACTGGCGTTTCCGGAATGGCCGCCCGAAGCGGTAATCGCATCCTGCGCCGTGCTTGTCGCGGCAGCGCTCGCTTCCGCATGGTATCGCGCGATCCGCCTCACGCCGTCGAAACGCAAGCTCACGGTCTGGCTGGACGCGAACGCGAACTGCGGAGGATTTCTGGCGGCGGCGCTCGAAACGGACTGTTCGGCGTGGGCGGGAAAGATCACAGCGCCGCAGGCGCCGGATCTGACCATGCAGTTTCCGGCGGCACGCCTCATGGCGTTTCTGACCGCGGTCGTCTTCTTCGCCGCGGCATTTTTCGCCGACGCAAACGAAGCGTTCCGCACCGGGCCCGGCACACTCGACGTTCACGAGGAGAAAGAGGAGCTGGAGTCGAAGCTGGAGATTTTGGAACAGGAGCCGCTGGTCCCGCAGGAGGAGATCGAGGCCGCACGGGAGGAACTCGCCGAACTCGTGGAGAACAGCAGCGGCGCGACCCCGGCCAGGACGTTCGAGGCCATCGACGCGCTCCGCAACCTCACCGACGCCCTTGCCGCCAACGCCTCGCGTTCACTGGAACACTCCGCAGAGAATTTCGAACGCCTCGCCCAGACGGCCGCCGCGCTGTCGAACCTGTCGCCGGACGTCCCCGGCCGCAGCAAGGCGCTGGAGCAGCTCAAACAGCTCGCCGAACAGCTCGCCGCGGACGACGCGGCGCTGGCGGAATTCCTGAAGCAGAGCGGCGACAACCTCGCGGCGTCCATGACGCCGGAACAGCTTCAGGCGATGGCGGATCAGCTCGGAAGCGGCGCACAGGACCTGCGCGACCGCCTCGAAAAGCTCGCCCAGGCACGCCGCGACCAGATGCAGCAGCAGA
>JAEEQO010000008.1 GCA_016285335.1 Victivallales bacterium
GTTCATTTTTGCGGTCTTTCTTTGGTTGGTGCGGCTTCGGAGACGCTGTTCCGATTAAAAAGATACCATACTATACCGCCGCAACAATAAAAAGCAAACGGGATCGCCTTAAAACAATCAAAAAAAGAATGGCGATGACGTGTGAGACTGTCCGGGTCACAGGCGGCCGGAAACGATTCCCGGAAAAAACATGGTTTTTTTTCTTCTTCCGCTTGATTTTTCTCGATGAACGTGCTATTTTACTTCATGAATTAAATAATCTAAAAGCTCCACTTTGGAGAGATTAAATTTATTAAAGAAAGAATCTTTCGCCATGAAAACACAAACAGGTCTTCTCACGAAAAACGCGGAACCATCGAATCCGCTCCTGAACGCAGCCATCCTTGCAGCTGTCGCGCTCACCGTTCTGCCCGCCGCGATCTTCGGCGCCGTCCGCTATGTCCAGTCCAGCACCGCCTCCTCGACGGAAGAGGTCGAAGTCGTGGCAAAGACGCCGAAACGCATTTCCGCCGCGGAACGCCGCGCCCAGCGGCTCGAAGCCCGCAAAGCGAAGGCAACGGAAGTCCAAAACACCTATCCTGAGATCACCATGGAAAAGGTCGATCCTTACTACGACGGCTTCGAGATGGAATACGATGCCGATATGGAGTTCAACAACGGGTTCGGCATGATGCCCCCGGCGTACATGGGCGGTCCCGGCATGATGCCCGCGCCCTACATGGGCGGACCCGGGATGATGCCCGCGCCCTACATGGGCAATTTCAACGGAGGCGGAAGAATGCCGGGAGCCGGAACGGGCTTCAACAACGGTTTCGGCAGAGGCCGCGGCGGCTTCTGAGCCTCCTCAAAAGCAATCGAGCATCCGGGATGCCTTCCCCAAGCGGGCGGACATCCTGTCTTTTTGTATCTCGTCCTCCCCAAACTCTTGCAATCCCACTTTTCATCATTTTCAAAAATGGATTTACAAATTTTCTTTGGGAACCGACTTGAAAAGTCCAAAAAAGCGCGCTATTTTAAAGTCAGACTTTAAATTGGAGGACTATTGATGTTTATTCGAAGACACCTGGAATCGGCGCTTCTTGAAGCAAATCAGTTCTTCCCTGTCCTGTTGCTGACTGGAGCCAGACAGGTGGGCAAAACCACGCTTCTTTCAAAAATCGCCGAACCGAACAGACGATTCGTTTCGCTCGACCCTCTGGATGTCAGGGCAAAAGCGAAGGATGACCCGCGTCTGTTCCTGGCGGACAATCCGCCTCCCGCCATCATTGACGAAATTCAATATGTTCCCGAGCTGCTCCCCTACATCAAGGCGAACGTCGACGAAATGCGTCGAACCGATCCGGAGAAGGCGCACGGCATGTACTGGCTGGCCGGCTCACAGAAATTCGAACTGATGGAAGATGTTTCGGAATCTCTCTCCGGACGTATCGGCATCTTCAACTTGTATCCTCTTTCCAATGCCGAAATCTTCGGGAGGGAATCGCAACCGTTCTTTCCTGAACGCTTTGCATTGGGAGAAACAACCTCGTTGTCATCTCCCGATTTGTTCAACAGGATTTGGCTGGGATCCTATCCTGAACTTGTCTGCTCACGTACACCGGACAAGCATTGGACGGCATTCTATCAATCCTACGTCCAAACGTATTTGGAACGGGACATTCGCAAGCTGGCACAGGTTGCGGACCTCAATGTCTTCTATGCGTTTCTCAAGGCATCCGCGGCTCGTTCCGGGCAGATGCTGAATTATTCCGACCTTGCACGCGATTCCGGAATCAGTGTTCCGACGGCAAAACGATACATGAGTCTGATGGAAACGTCCGGCATCGCAAAGTTACTGTACCCCTACCGCACCAATCAGTCCGCGCCGATGGTTTCCACGCCGAAAATGTATTTCCTTGACACAGGATTGATGGCATATCTTACTGACTGGACGAATCCTCAGGTTCTGCAATCGGGAGCTGCCGCCGGGCATTTCTTCGAGACCTGGTGCGTTGCGGAAATCCTGAAAAGCTTTTCCAACGCGGGAACAGAAATCTCCATCTATTATTTCAGGACCAAGGAACGCCGCCCGGCCGAAATCGATGTCCTCATCATCAAAGACGGAACCATTTATCCTGCCGAGATCAAGAAAAGCGCTAAGCTCGACAGGAACGATGTCAAGCAGTTTTCCAAGCTCGACACGTTCAAGATGCCGATCGGGGTCGGCGGGCTTCTCTGTCTCTATCCTGAAGTCACGCATGTCAACGAACAAGTGTTGGCCATTCCCGCGGGACTGCTCTGAAACCATCGACCCGACACCCGCCGAGGATGTCCCAGCCGGAAACGCGGAAGATTGCATCAAACCCCGTTTGACATTTTCGCATCCGCGCTGTATCTTATGCACAGGCAAAAACATTTTCGCTCAGGCGTCGGCCGGAGAAAAACCCAAGAAAGGCTCTGAACATTTCCCGATGAACGGCATCGACCTGAAAAACGACCTGGAGACCGACTGGCGGACCATGCCGCCGGACGAACGCAGGCGCGCCCTCTTCAACAAGCAGAAAGACCTGCTCGACACGTTCCTGTCCCACGGGGCCATCGACCGTCGCCAATATGTGAAAAGCCTGACGTGCATGGCGGAGAAAATGGGCATGACGCTGGACAAAGAGGACTTGAGGTGATGTCATGACGGAATTCCGGCAAAACGGCAGGTGCAAAAGCAAGTTCGTATGCAAATGTACACCGTTCGGATCGTTCATCGAGTTCGGGAAAGACGCCTCGGACATGCACATCCGGCGCATCATGGTCGCCAGGATCAAACGAATACGCAAGCCCGGCAGCAGAAAAAGACCAACGACATGGGATTGTCTTCTCTATAAGCTGAAGATAAATTCCACCGTCTTTTCCCTCCTCTGTCTGCTCGTTTTGATCTTTGTGACGATGACGGTCCTGCCGAGATGGATTCCACGCGGGAATCCCGAAGGAGTTTACGATGCGAGGATATGGCTTGCGAATTGTCTGTGCGATGACGGAAGAGGTTTTCTTGTGGTCACGCATGACGGGACATGGCAGGCAGTTTATTACCACCCCGGCATGGACTACATAAATATTCCGGGGACCTGGAAAAAAGACATGGATGACGATCTGCTGGTCTTTGAATTCAAGGAGCCGGATGGTAAATCTTTTACGTTCCATGCCAGGTGTTATTGGGGCGGGCTGGAGTGGACGGAAGAAATGGAAGAACCGCATCCTTTCTGGTTTCCGAGGCTGTTGTCCGAAGTGTATTGCGATTACTACAACAAATACTTCTGGTATGGCAAACTGGGCATAGCCTTCCTCATTTTGGCCGCGCTGTTTTTCATCAGCGCCCTGACGGAAATCCGCGAGGGAATAGCCCTGAAACAACAAATCACGAGGAGACATAAGCCATGAAAAAGAACTTCGGAGTCAAGAACTGGATGTTCCCGATGCCCGTGCTGATGATCGGCACGTACAACGAGGACGGCTCGCCGGACATGATGAACGCCGCGTGGGGCGGGATCACCCTGGAAAACGAGATCACCATCTGCATCGACACGAGCCACAGGACGTGGTCGAACATCGCGAAACGCAGGGCGTTCACGGTCGCGTTCGGCACGGCGGACACCGTAATCGCGTGCGACTACCTCGGCATCGTCAGCGGCAACGACGTGCCGGACAAGGTGGCGAAGTCCGGCCTCACCGCCGTGAAAAGCGAATTCGTGGACGCCCCCGTGATGGCGGAGCTCCCGCTCGTGCTGGAGTGCGAGCTCGTCTCCATGAACGAAGCGAACTGCAACGTGGTCGGGCGCATCCTCAACTGCGGCGTCGAGGAATCCGTACTTACGGACGGCAAGCCGGATGCGGCCAGGATGAAGCCGATCTGCTTCGACCCGTGTCAGCACGTTTACCGCCTGATGGGTGAAGTGGTCGCCAGGGCGTTCTCCTGCGGGACACCCCTGAAAAACAAATGAACGGAATCGGGAATGTGCTGCATGAGAAAAAACATCTGTCTGCTCGGCTGCGTCATGCTCGGCGCGCTGGCCGCATGTTCGACGGGATCCGAATCCGCTTCGCGGCCGCCCGATCCGGCGCTCGTCGCGGCAGCCGAAGCCGCAGTCATTACCGAAAGCGAGCCTGTGCCCGAACGGCTTCAGCGCCGGTTCGCCAATGAACTGCGCATCCTGAACGAAAACAACATGACGCGGGAGACGATCACGAACGGGGACGGCAGCCTGCGGTACTGCCAGGGCGTCTACAACGAAGACCAGCCCGGCAGGCCCGCCATCCTCGTCTTCCTGCACGGCATCGGCGAACGCGGCAGCGAAAACCTCGCCAACATCCGCATCGCCGTCCCCGAGATCGTAAAGCAGATCAGGGCCGCGAATCGGAAAGTCGTCCTGCTGGCACCGCAATGCCCCGCCGATCAGCTCTGGTCCACGCGGCATCGCGGCGGCGCGGAAGCGAAGCTGACCGTAAAACCCCGGCCGGCGCTCGGCATGGTCCCCGTCCTCATCCAGAAGAAGATCGTGGAATTCGACGCCGATCCCGACCGCGTTTACATCACCGGGCTCTCCCTGGGCGGCTACGGCACATGGGACCTCATGGAGCGTTACGGGACCGGCCTCTTCGCTGCGGGCGTGACCTGCAGCGGCGGCGGCGACCCGGCCCAGGCGGAAAAGATGAAGGACCTGCCCATCCGGATCTTCCACGGCGATGCCGACCAGACCCTGCCGGTGAATCTTTCCCGCCGCATGTACGCCGCGCTGAAAGAGGCCGGCAGCGACGTCGTGTTCTACACGGAATACCCCGGCGTGCCGCACGACTGCTGGACCCGGACCTATCAGGACCCCGAAGTCTGGAAATGGCTTTTCTCGCAGAAACGCGGCGTCAGGTCCGATATCCGCCCGGAACAGGGCGAAGTCGTAAACGTCACGCAGGAAGAATTCGACGCGGGCTTCTGAGCCCGTCATCGCGGCAGAAGACAAAGACAAAAAGAAAACGCAGCCCACGGAAATCGCAAACTTTTCGTCAATTGTAAAAGCAAACGCAGCACTTTTGTTTTTTTGAGGGGGATTTTTGATGGGGTGTTGCGTTTACTTTTACAATCGTCATTCCGCATGTTTTTTTCTGCCGCAACGCATTCGCGGCTTGAAAAAAACTTTCTGCCGTGTTATATTATTTTTTTCCGGCAAAACGTTTTCTTAAATTATAATAACATAAAATCCGCGAGGTTTATCCCATGAAAATGTCCCAGTTGTTCGGCTGCCGTCTGAAAGAAGATCCGGCGGACGCCACCACCGCCAGCCACAAATTCCTGGTCCGCGGCGGCTATGTGCGGCCCGTTTCCGCCGGCATCTATTCCCTGCTGCCCGTCGGAAAACGCGTCATCGCCAAGATCGAAGCCATCATCCGTCAGGAAATGGACCGCGTGGGCGGCCAGGAGGTCCTGATGCCGGTCGTGCTTCCGGCCGATCTCTGGATGGAAACCGGCCGTTACCAGACCGTCGGCGCGGAACTGCTCCGGTTCACCGACCGCAACAACAAGGCGATGGTCCTGGGCATGACGCACGAGGAAGCCAGCTGCCAAATCGCCCGCACGGAGATCAACAGCTACAAGCAGCTCCCCGTGATGATCTACCAGATCCAGACCAAGTACCGCGACGAAGCGCGTCCGCGTGCCGGCCTGATCCGCGTCCGCGAGTTCACGATGAAGGACGCCTACAGCTTCCACACCTCGCAGGAAGACCTGAACGCCTACTATCAGGAGCTTCACGCCGCCTACGAACGCATCTTCCGCCGCGTGGGCATGAAGCACGTGGTCTCCATCCTTTCCAACACCGGCATGATGGGCGGCAGCGTGTCGCACGAGTTCATGCTGCTGGCGGACTGCGGCGAGGACAACATCTTCCTGTCTCCGGACGGCAAGAGCTACAAGGCGAACCGCGAGGTCGCGGTGTCCGGCCTGAAGTTCGAACGCACCGGCGAAGAGCTCCCGCTCGAAAAGGTCGCCACGCCGCACTCCAAGACGATCGAGGAGGTCGCGAACTTCCTGAGTATGACGCCCGCGCAGACCGGCAAGGCGGTGTTCTACAGCACCGAGGACGGCAAGGAGCTGATCTTCGTGCTCATCCGCGGCGACTTCGAGGTCAACGAGTGCAAGCTCAAAAACGTCCTCGGCCTCAGCGCCATCAAGTTTGCCGACGACGCGCTCATCCGTTCCTGCGGCGCCGTCCCCGGATACGCATCCCCGGTCGGCATTGCCGAAGTCCCGGGCAAGGTCCGTCTGGTGATCGACCCGTCCGCCGCGGGCACCGTGAACCTGGTGGTCGGCGCGAACGAGGAAGGATTCCACTACAAGAACTTCAACTACGGCCGCGACATGACGGGCGGCCTGGTGGCCGATGTGGCGTGCGTCCGCGAGGGCGACCCCTGCCCGGTGACGGGCGAGCCGCTTGTGTTCAAGCACGGCATCGAGATCGGCAACATCTTCCAGCTCGGGCTGAAGTATTCGAAGTCGATGAAGGTGAACTACCTGGACAAGGACGGCAAATCCAAGCCGATGTACATGGGCTGCTACGGCATCGGCGTCGGCCGCACCATGGCGTCGGTCATCGAAGACAACCACGACGACTACGGCCCGATTTGGCCCATGTCCATCGCGCCGTACCAGGTTCACATCGTCGCGCTTCAGCCCAACGGCTCCGAGTCCGGCGAAAAGGCCGAAGCCCTCTACAAAGACCTTCAGGCGAAGGGCGTCGAGGTCCTGTACGACGACCGCGGCGAGAAGGCCGGGTTCATGTTCAGCGACGCCGACCTCCTCGGCGTGCCGTTCCGCGTGATCGTCTCCCCGAAGACGCTCGCGAACGGCATGGTCGAATTCCGCACGCGCGCTTCCCGCGATTCCGAAATGATCCCGGTCGAGCAGGCCGCCGAAGTCCTGGCGCAGCGCGTCCGCGCCGAACTCGACCGCTATCTCTGACCGAAAAAACAGGAAAGGAACATGCCCATGAGCAACAGCACATTTTATGTAACGACCCCGATTTACTACGTCAATGACAAGCCGCACATCGGCCACGCATACACGACCGTCCTCGCCGACGTCCTGGCCCGCTACCACCGCGCCGCCGGCGACGACGTCTGGTTCCTGACCGGCACCGACGAACACGGCCAGAAAGTCCAGAAAGCCGCCGAGAAGAACGGCATGACTCCGATCGAGCAGTGCAACAGCACGGTCGTCCGGTTCCAGGAGCTCTGGAAACGCCTCGGCATCACGAACGACGACTTCATCCGCACGACCGAGGAACGCCACTGGAAGATCGTCCAGGCGATCATGCAGGACCTCTACGACCGCGACCTCATCTACAAGGCGGAATACAAGGGCTACTACTGCGTCGCCTGCGAACGCTTCTTCACGGAGAAGGACCTGGTCGACGGCAAGCTCTGCCCGGACTGCCAGCGCGAAGTCGACACCATCGTCGAAAGCAATTATTTCTTCCGCATGAGCAAATACCAGGACTGGCTGATCCAGTACATCACCGAGCACCCGGACTTCATTCAGCCCGCGTTCCGCGCCAACGAGACGCTCGGATTCCTCCGCAAGCCGCTGGAAGACCTCTGCATCTCGCGTCCGAAGTCCCGCCTGTCCTGGGGCATCGAGCTCCCGTTCGACAAAGACTACGTGTGCTACGTGTGGTTCGATGCGCTCATCAACTACATTTCCGCCATCGGCTACGGCGTGGACCAGGCGCGGTTCGAACGCTACTGGACCAGCTGCATGCATCTGATCGGAAAGGACATCCTCACCACGCACAGCGTGTACTGGCCCACCATGCTTCACGCCATCGGGCTGCCGATGCCGAAGACCATCTTCGCGCACGGCTGGTGGCTCACCGGCAGCCGCAAGATGAGCAAGTCGCTCGGCAATGTGGTGAACCCGATGGACATGGCGGACAAGTACGGCGTGGACGCGTTCCGCTACTTCCTGCTCGCCGCCATGACGCCCGGCAACGACGCCTCGTTCACCGAGGAGGACTTCCTCCAGCGGTTCAACACCGACCTCGCGAATGACCTCGGCAACCTGCTTTCGCGCGTAGTGAAGCTCTCCATCAAGAATTTCGGCGGCACGCTTCCCCCGCCGCCTCCCTTCCAGCCGCTCGAAATAGAACTGCTCTCCAAGGCCGGACTTGCCATCAAGCAGCTCGAAGTCGAGCTCAACTCCATGAAGCTCGACCGCGGAATCGCGGCTGTGATGAACGTGGTCCGCGAGGCCAACAAGTTCCTGGAGCGCACCGCCCCGTGGACGCTCGCGAAGGAAGGCAAGACCGACCGCCTCGCCGCCGTGCTGTATGCCGCGGCCCAGACGCTTGAGATCGTGTCCGGCCTGCTCTTCCCGATCATGCCCGAAAAGATGACGCTGCTGCGCCGGTCTCTCGGCCTTTCCGAGGAAGAGATCACGCGGACCGATTTCAAGTCGCTCTTCGAATTCGCCAGCAGCAACACGAAGCGCACCATGGTCGACATGCCCCCGCTTTTCCCGCGCATCGTGGTCGAAAAGCCCGAAGAAGCCGCTCCCGCGAAGCCGGAGAAACAGAAAAAGCAGGAAGTCAAGGCGTCGAAGACGAAGGACGTTGTCGTGCCGGAAGGCATGGTCACCGTCGAACAGTTCTTCAAGACGCAGCTCCGCACCGCGAAGGTCCTGGAAGCCGAACGTATCGAAGGCAAGACGCGCCTGCTCCACCTGAAGATCGACCTCGGAAACGGCGACATCCGTTCGCTCGTGGCGGGCATCGCCCAGCAGTACGCGCCGGAAGACGTGGTCGGCAAGACCATCGTCGTGGTCGCGAACCTCATGCCCGCGAAGATCGCCGGATTCGAGTCCTGCGGCATGCTCCTCGCCGCCAAGAGCGAAAACAGCCTGAAACTCGTCACCGTGGACGGCGACGGCTGCGAGCCCGGCCTTACAGTCGGCTAACCAGGCGGAGCCTGCACTGTCGCAGCGCCCGGCTCCGCTCGGGCACAAGGGCAACCCCTTGCCTAATACAGTGCCCGGATACGGCCCTTGACTGTGGCCGCATCCGGGACCGCTTGCCCGCCCGCGCATTTTTCGCGGGGAAAACGAATCGGATCGACAGCCCCGTGTTTTGACACGCCGTCATTCGAGCGAAATCGCCGGAATGTCTATCTTTTTTTGATTTTTTTTCGTTTTTCGGCTTTCTTTTTTTAAAAACGGGGTTATGTTTACGGTTAGGGTTTTTGCCATTCGGCAGGAACGTTCACATATCACTTTTTGGAATCTGCTGTGAAAAACGGGGCTGCGCTCCGAAAAAGCGCCGCCTGAATTGACCGCGTTTCGCGGATCGACTGGGTAATATGAGCTGGAGTTTGGACAAACCGGAACTGGCGGGAAGCCGGGACGCATCATTGGCGCTCCGGCGGCGCCGCTGCCGCATTTGATACCGGACGCCGGACGGCCATGCCGTTCCGGGCCGGGTTCCTTTTCCTCATGTTTCCCGCCTCGATTTGTGCGCGGGCGATCTTCGTTTCCGCAGCTTTGCAGAAACGTTGTGGTTCATGTACGACGAACAGACAGCCGATCATGCCGGGCCGTCCGGCGGAACGCCTTTCGGGGCGTCCGCGGAAGCCGTGTCCGTGCGTGACCTGAAACGGGCCATCCGGCGCGAGAAGATCGCGCTGCGCCGCGCCATGTCCGCGGAGCTCCGCTCCAAGGCCGACGGGGCGATCAACCGGAGGCTCCTGGAAATCGTCCGGACGGAAAAGCCGTCCGGGCTCGTCGCGTATGTCAGCGACGGCACGGAACCCGATCTTGCACCGGTCCTGCAATACGCGCTTCAGGCGGGCATCACGCTCTGTCTGCCGCGCTTTGAACAGGACGGTTCCTATTCCATCGTGACGGTGCGTTCCCTGGACTTTCCGGCGTCCCACTGGGGCATCCCGGAACCGTCCGCCGATGCCCCCGCGGCCCCTTCCGGGCTGCTTGCGGAAGCCCTGTGGCTGGTACCCGGCGTGGCATTCGATCCCGCCTGCCGCCGTCTCGGACGCGGCAAGGGCGTGTATGACCGTCTGCTTGCCCGGGGGACCGGAAAAACCATCGGTATCTTTTATGAACTCCAAAGATGCGAAGCGCTTCCCCACGAGCCCGCGGATCAGCCCGTCGGACGCGTCGTGACGGAATCCGGCGTCTTTGGCTGTACAAACAATGTCAGGAGTTAGTTCCCATGTTATCCAATGTCATCGTCATCGCCGCCCTCGCATGGACGGATTATCTGGAAATGATCGGCGGCTGTATTATCGGCATCGCCATCGTGGAGATCATCGTCGCCATCCTTTCCAAGCACGGCAAGACCAAAGCCACCCGCGAAGTCGCGAAACTGAAGGAGGACGCCGAGCGCGAAGCATCCCAGATCCTCCGCGAAGCACGCGTCACCGCGAAGAGCGACGCCCTCAAGATCAAAGACGACGCTCTCAAGATCAAAGACGAGGTCGAAAACGAGATCAAGGAACGCCGCCGCGAGATCACCCAGCAGGAAAAACGCCTCGCGCAGAAAGAGGAAAACCTCGACCGCAAGAACGATTCCCTCGATGCGAAGATCAAGAACGCCGAGCGCAGGGAAGCCGAACTCGTGCAGCAGCGCGAACGCCTCGTCGCCAAGGAAGAGGAGCTTAAAGCCACCATCGACCGCCAGATCACCGAGCTGGAACGCATCGCCGGACTTGACCGCGAGACCGCCCGCGGCATGATTCTCGACAAGCTCAAAGGCGAGGTCGAAAACGAATCCGGCCTCCTCATCCGCAACATCGTCGAGGACGCCCGCCAGCGCGCCGAACGCGAATCCCAGCAGCTCCTCGCCTACGCCATCCAGCGCTATGCCGGCGACTGCACCTACGAGCGCACCACCGCCACCATCCCGCTCCCCAACGACGAGATGAAGGGCCGCATCATCGGACGCGAAGGCCGCAACATCCGCGCGCTTGAGGCCGCCACCGGCGTGAACATCCTCATCGACGACACCCCGGAAGCCGTCGTCATCAGCTGTTTCGACCCCGTCCGCAAGGAGGTCGCCCGCCGCATGATGGAAAAACTCATCGGCGACGGCCGCATCCATCCGACCCGCATCGAGGAGCTCGTGAAGAAGATGCGCAAGGAGGTCGACGAGGAAATCTTCAGCGCGGGCGAACAGGCCGTGCTCGACTGCGGGCTTCAGGGCGTCCCGAAGCCGCTCATCACCCTCATCGGCACGCTCCAGTTCCGCTACAGCTTCTCCCAGAACGTGCTCAAACACTGCATTGAAACCTCTGCGTTCATGGGCGCGATCGCCGCCGAACTCGGCCTCGACGAACAGCGCGCGCGCCGCATCGGCCTCTTCCACGACATCGGCAAGGCCGTCGATCACGAGATTGAGGGCACGCACGCCCAGATCGGAGCCGACCTGCTCCGCAAGTACGGCGAGAACAAGGATGTGGTCAACGCCGTCGCCGCCCACCACGGCGAAGTCGAGGCGACCAGCATCTACGCCATCCTCGCCAACGCCTGCGACGCCCTCAGCGCGTCGCGTCCCGGCGCCCGCAGCGAGACCACCGAACTCTACCTCAAACGCCTCGAACAGCTCGAAGCCATCGCGAAGGATTTCCCCGGCGTCGACACCTGCTACGCGCTTCAGGCCGGCCGCGAGGTCCGTGTGGTCGTCGAGCCCGAAAAAATCAACGAGGCGCAGGCGCAGGTCATCGCACGCGACATCTGCAACCGCATCGAGAAGGAAATGACGTACCCCGGACAGATCAAGGTCACCATCATCCGCGAGACGCGGTCCGTGGAATACGCCAAATAACGCATCATGGACATCTTCGAACACGCACGCGCTGATTTCGACCGTCATGTCGCGCATTTCCGCGGCCCGGATGGCTCGCTCCCGTTCGCGCTTGAAGCCAAGTTCAACCACACCGGCGAAGTCTGCGAGATCACGGAGAAGATCGTGGCAGGTGAAGCCGGGTTTTCGCCCCGCGACACGCTCGTCTTCCGCCTCTGCGCCCTCTTCCACGATATTTCCCGGTTCGAGCAGTACGACAAGTTCAAAACGTTCCTCGACCGCCATTCGTTCGACCATGGCGACCGCAGCGCCGCCCTGATCGGCGAACTCAACCTCGTGCCGGAACTGCCCGCGGAGGACCGCGCCTGCATCGTCGATGCCGTCCGCGTGCACAACAAGTTCGCGATCCCCGCGGACTTCCCCGCCGCGCACCTTGCCGCCGCGAAAATGGTACGCGACGCCGACAAGCTCGCCATCCTGCGCCTCATCATCCGGTTCTTTTCCGGCGACATCTCCGACCCGACGATCCGGCTGGACCTCGAGGATACGCCCGGCTGGACGCCGTCCATCCTTGAAACCGCGCTGAGCGGCAAATGCGTGGTCTACACCGACTTGAAGAACATCAACGACTTCAAGATCGGCCTTTTCGCGTGGTCCGGCGACCTCAATTATTCCGCGTCCGCCGCGCTTGCGTTGGACGAGGACCTGTTCGGACGCCTCCGCGCGTTGCTTCCTGCGTCCGCGGACATTGACCGCCTGCTGGAATCCGCCCGCGCCCGCCTCGAGAAACTCCGCGCCATGGAGGCTTGACCGATATGCCGCTCCTGACCGCCTCCCACCTCAAAAAGTTCTATCCCGTCGCCCGCGGATTCTTCGCGAAACCGGATTACGTCCGTGCGGTCGACGACGTGTCGTTCACGCTCGAACAGGGCGAAACGCTCGGTCTGGTCGGCGAATCCGGCTGCGGCAAATCCACGCTCGCGCGCCTGCTGCTCCGTCTGGAGGACCCCACCGAAGGCTCCATCAACCTCGACGGCGTGGAAATGACCGAGGTGCGCGGCGAGACGCTGCGGAAGATGCGCGGGAAGTTCCAGATGATCTTCCAGGACCCCTACGGCTCGCTGAACCCGCGCATGAGCATCTTCTCCATCCTGGAGGAGGCGCTGAAGCTTCATACGACGCTCGACGCCGCCGGACGCGACAAACGCATCCGCGAGCTCCTGAAGCTCGTCGGCCTCAACCCCGACTATGCCATGCGCCATCCGCACCAGTTCAGCGGCGGCCAGCGCCAGCGCATCGGCATCGCCCGCGCCCTGGCCGTCAATCCGTCGTTCATCATCGCCGACGAACCCGTCTCCGCGCTCGACGTCAGCGTTCAGGCGCAGATCGTGAACCTGCTGCAGGACATCCAGAAGCAGACCGGTGTGGCGTTCCTTTTCATCGCGCACGACCTGGCCGTCGTGGAACACATCTGCCACCGCATCATGGTCATGTATCTCGGGCGCATCATGGAGATCGGACCGTCGACGGAACTCTGTTCCAATCCGCTCCATCCGTATTCGTTCGCCCTGCTTTCCAGTGTCCCGCAGATCGACCAGTCGCGCCGCATGGAACGCATCATTTTAAAAGGCGATGTGCCGTCCCCGCTGAACCCGCCGTCCGGATGCCGGTTCCACACGCGCTGCCCGTTCGCGCAGCCGCGCTGCGCCACCGAAATCCCGGAACTTCAGGAGGTCTCGCCGGGCCGTTTCTGCGCCTGCCACACCCCCGGCGTCTTTCAGAAGAAGCCCGCCGTTTGACGGATTGCAGATCGTTGCAATTCAAATGATTGACGGATTGACGGAATGATTTGACGGATTGTCCGTCATTCCGTTTTTGAAGGTCTGCCCAGACGTCCACCGAGGTCATTCCTGATTCCGCAGTTTCTCATCGACAAAATAGTCGATGCCGGCGAAAGCCTTCCAATGATTTGATGAAACTTCGTCTTCCCGGACAGGGATTATTTGCAGACTTTTCTTTCGTATTCTTCGTAGAGTTATGAGGAGACCTCCGTCTCCCCTTTTCTTAGAAGAAGAACGCCGCAGACGGAGCGGGATCGACGCGTTTCAGTGCCTTCGGGTGCTTTACTGAAACCTTGCCGTTTTTCACTGTGACTTCGATCGGGCCGAGCGGCGTAGGCTGGCGGTAGAAACCATTTTTCAGGCTCGGATCCGGCTCCGCGCAGAAGCGTTCGAATCCGGGCGCAAGCGGACGGATGCCGAACAGACGCCGCGCGACGATGTTCGCCGGGGCGGTGGACCAGGAGTGATTCCAGTCCTGGTTCGGCTTCACGGAGTTGTCCCACGCCTCCATGGTCACGGTCGCGCCCGCGCGGAGCATATTGCGCCAGCTGCGGAGGTCGTCCGAGGTCATGAGCTCCACGGCGTGAGCGCCGAGTCCGAGCTCGAAACAAGCGTCGAGCAGATACTGTGCGCCGTACACGCTGCACGCCATGCCTTTTCCCATCAGGAACGCCGCGACGGCGGGCCTTTCCTCCTCGCGAATGACGCCCGTGCAGACCGCGGCCATCTGCGAGTGGATCGAATGGTGTTTCGAGCCGGGCGAATCCACGAAGAGCGAGCCGTCGAACATGACCTCGTGCAGACGGGCGTTCAGGGCTTCGGCATCGGCGCGGTACTGCGCCGCATCTTCGTCGTGTCCGGTCTGCTCCGCCAGATACGCCATGTCCAGCAGCGCGAGGTGCCGGAACGCGTTCGGTACGAAATTCACGTCCTTCAACTCGTAGCCGTCACGCTCCTTTTCCGGCCAGTCCACGATGTCGCGGACGCCGTTCGGCAAACGCTTCGCGGTCAGGAAACCACGTTCGTCGAGGCTGCCGGACAGCAGGAACGGCTTCAGGCGGCCGTACCAGCCGCGCACGGTCTCGAGGTCGCCGCTGTACAGCAGATAGACTTTCACGAGCTCGGGCATCAGCAGACGCCATTCGGTGGGCCAGGTCGGGTTGTCGAGCGACCATTCGATCGAAGCGCGGCAGACGGCGTAGTTCGCGTCCACGGCGAAATGGCTCAGCGCGGTCACGTAGCTGTCCGCTTCGTAGGGCATGCGCTCGCGGTTGCCGTCGATGTAGAGGCCGAACGGGACGCACGCCTTTACCGAGTATTTGCAGAAATCCCATACTTTCACGAGCTCGGGATCGCCGTATTCGAACGCCGAGGCGTCGTCGTCGAACTCCGGGAAATGCGCCGTGCGAACGACTTTCACGACCTCGACGCCGCCCGGATTGCGGATTTCCACGTACCGGAACGGCGCGATCTCGGGCGTCTGCGGACGCGACATCCCGCCGTACGGGTTTTTGTGCGGCGGGAACTTCATCAGATACTCGGCCTCGCCCGGCTTCACGCTCAGCGTTTCCTTGTAGCAGATGCGCGAGCCGCCGGGATTCTCCTCGATCCGCCCGTTCTGCTTCAGGACCTCGCCGACCAATACATCCAGCTTGCCTTCCTGTTCCGCCTTCAAGGTCAGAACGAGGTGGCAGTAGGCGTCCTTCCCGAAATCCGCCACGGACACGCCGCCGTCGAACGCGCGGACGGTTTCCGCAGTCTGCTCGACCAGCACGCTTTTCGCCTCGGCGGGCACGGCCGGGAAAACGGCCATTTCCATGCCGTCTCCGTCCGCGATTTCGCAGCCGCAGAGCGCGGCGGCGCAGACGGTTCCGAGAAGAAGAGCGGCTCCCGCGAGGCGGGCTGTCAGATGGCGTGATTTCGAGCTCATGATGAATGCAGGATGAGGTTGTTTCAGGCTTCGACGCCCGCGCCGTCGCCAATGGAGCAGATGAACGTGGCGGCGTCGATGCCGGTCTGGGACTTGTAGGCGGTCTTCAGGCGTTCGGCATAGGTCTCGGCCTGCGCGGTCTCGACCAGATGGATGGAGATGCCGCCGAAGCCGCCGCCGGAGAGGCGTGCGCCGAGGCAGCCGGGGATGGACTTGGAGAGCTCGACGAGCACGTCGAGTTCGGGGCAGCTGTTCTCGAAGTTCACGCGGGAGCTCTCATGGCTTTCGTAGAGGAGCTTGCCGAAGCCGGCGATGTCGTCCCTGCCGAGGCAGTCCACGGCGCGGAATACGCGTTCGTCCTCGCCGACCACGTGCTTGGCGCGGAGGTAGTCGATGTGGTCCATGTCGCCCTTGCAGGCTTCGAGGAGCTCGCCGGAGACATCGCGGAGGGTCTTGATCTCGGGATGTGTCTTCCTGATCGCGGCGGTGGCGTTCTCGCAGCTCACGCGGCGCTGGTTGTAGGCGGAATCGACCAGGTTGTGCTTCACCATGGAGTTCGCCACGACGAAGACGTAGCCGGAGGGCATGCCGACGTTCTTCAGCACTTCGACCGTGCGGAAGTCGCAGAGGATGAAGGAATCCTTCTTGCCGAAGAGCGAGCTGAACTGGTCGAGCAGGCCGCTGTTCAGTCCGAGGAACTTGTTTTCGACCGCCTGGCCGACGCGTGCCCAGTCGGCGAGCGGGAGCTCGATGCCGTAGATGGTCTTCAGCGCGAATGCGAAGGACATTTCGAGGGCGGCGGAGCTGCTCATGCCGGCGGACAGCGGGACCTGGCTGTCGAGGACGGCGTCGAACGCGCCGAACTTGATGCCGCGGCGTTTGAGGTCGACGAGCAGGCCCTTGATGTAGTTGCGCCAGTCGCCCTTCACCGGGGTGTCGATGTCGTTCAGGTCGAGTTCCTGGTCCTTGCCGTGCTCGCAGATGTTGCACTTCGTGCCGTCCGCCGGGCTCATGGCGAAGCAGGTGTGCTGGCCGACGGCGCAGCTCAGCACGAAGCCTTCGTTGTAGTCGGTGTGGTTGCCGAGGATTTCGAGGCGGCCGGGGGCGAAGGAGCAGACTGCGGGTTCTTTGCCGTAACGGGCGACGAACTGTTCGCGGACACTGGTGCTCATGAGGGGGATTCCTTTCTGTCGGGGTGTCTATGAATTAAGGATGAATGCGTTTCAGGCAA
Organism: Victivallales bacterium; assembly: GCA_016285335.1. The sequence goes on from JAEEQO010000008.1 coordinate 16,828, forward strand.
TACAGTAACACGCGCAACTTGAATTGTCAAGCGCGTTTTTCACTTTTCGGCGGATTTTCAGCCGGTGGCGCCGGCGGATTCACTCGCGGTCGACGCGGACGCGCGGGTCGACCCACGCATACGCCACGTCGGTGAGCAGATTGATCACGATGAAGAGGATCGCGCCGAGCAGGACGAGCGCCTTCAGCATGGAGAGGTCGGAGCTGTTCAGCGCGTTCACGCCCTCGTAGCCCAGGCCCGGGATGCCGAAGAAGCTTTCCAGCAGCAGACTGCCCGTGAACAGGAACGGCAGCACGGTCGAGGCGCGCGTGATGATCGGCACCAGGGCGTTCCGCAGCAGATGGATGCCGTAGACGCGCACTGGATGCGCGCCCTTCGCCGCCGCGGTGCGGATGTATTCGCGGCGGATCTCGTCGAGGAAGACGGTCCGGTAGAAGCGCACGCCGCTGCCCGTGCCGGACACGATGCCGATGATGACGGGCAGGATCACGCATTTCGGGCTGTCCCAACCCCACACGGGGAAGAGGTTCAGGTAGTACGCCAGGAACCACTGGCCGAGGATGATGAGCACGAGGTAGCTGATGCTCATACCGGCCACGGAGAGCACCACGATCGCGCGGTCCAGGATGCGGTCCTGAAACGCGCAGGAGACCATCGCCAGCACGATGCCGATCACGAGCTCGCCGAAGAAGATCGGGATCATGATCATGAGGGAGGGCACCATGCCGCGCCAGAGCTTGCCGCGGATGGATTCGTGCGTGAGGAGCGTGTTTCCGAAGTTGAAGAACGAGACATACGGGAAATGCGAGGAGAAGGTCACGAGCTCCTTCAGCGAGTCCAGCGCCTGCGAATCGTACCATGCGCGGTTCGGACGCTCGAATCCGGCGCGGACCAGCACGCAGTCCGGGTCAAGCCCGGCCACCGTGAGCTCGTCCGGGGCGTCCGCGAGCTCAAAGGCGGTCCCGCCGGAGCTGATTTCGATTTCCTGCCCGTTCACGCTGAAACGCCCCGAACCGGATAGCACGACGCGGTTTTTCGATTCCTTGTTCGCGAACTGGCGTTTGAACGCAACGCTGCCGGTCCCGGGGTGCAGGCCGTCCTGCGCGGCGGCTTTTTCCGGCTCAACGCCGTTCAGCGTCACGCCGGGGATCTCGGTGCGGCCGCCGGTGAAGTCGGCGGCGGGGTACAGCTCGGTGACGCGCCACATTCCGAAGAACAGCGGCTTGTCGCAGCCCATGGAGTCGCGCATCGCCTCCACGTCTGCGGCGGTCGGGTTCTTGCCGAGCAGGACGGCGGTCGGATCGCCCGCGGAAACGCGGAACAAAATGAACGTAACGACCATGATCCCGAGGAGGATCCAGACGGAGTACAGGATGCGCTTGACGATGTAGCGTCCCATCGGGCGGCCTTTCCGGGCGGCGGTCAGCGCCGGGGCGCGGGTTTGCGGCCGAAGACCGCCATGACCGCCTGCAGGTCGGCCCAGGCGTCTTTTTTCGCCGGGGGATTCCGCAGGAGGAACGCGGGGTGATAGGTCGGCATGACGGGGATGCCCTCGTATTCCAGCCAGCGGCCGCGGAGCTTCATGATGCCCTTCAGGTTGAAGAGGTACAGAAGCGGTACGGCGCCGAGCAGCACGATGACTTTCGGGTTCACCATGGCGATCTGGCGTTTCAGGTACGGGATGCACGCGGCGGCCTCGTCGTCGGCGGGATTGCGGTTTCCCGGCGGACGGCACTTCACGATGTTCGCGATGCAGGTCTCGGTCTTGCGGTCGAACGTCATGGCGGCAATCATGCGGGAAAGCAGTTCGCCGGCACGCCCCACGAACGGCACGCCTGTGGCGTCCTCGTCCGCGCCGGGGCCCTCGCCGATGAACATCAGCTCGGCGTGCGGATTGCCGTCGGCGAACACCATGTTCGTGCGGGTGCGCCCGAGGCCGCAGTTCATGCAGGCGGCGCATTCCGCGCGGAGAGATTCCCATTCGGGCATGTCGGGAGCGTAGGCGGGCGGAAGGCCGTCGCGAAGCGGGATATGCGCCTGTGCCGGAGATTGAGGTTGAGCCGGGCGCGGCTGCACGTTCCGGATGCCGGATGCGGCGGATGCCGGTGCGGGGGCGGGAACAGGCGTTTTCTGAACCGGAACAGCTGCCGGCCGCCGCGAAAAGAGCTTTTCCAGATCATCCGGGCTTACGGAAGCGTCGGCTCCGGTCTGCTCGCATGTTTTCAGGCACTGGATGATCTCGTCGAAGATGTCGGGTTTTCTCATGGGGGGCTGTCCGTTCTGTCCGCTGGTTTTTGTTTGTATACAATACATCCGGCGGACAGGATTTTCAAGCCCTTTTCAACAAGAATACGCCCTTTCCGGCGCTTTCCGCGGTCAGGGCAGGTCCCACATCGGAAACTTCACCGAAAGCAGGATGCGTTCGGGGTCGGCGAAGTACAGACAGTCGAGGCAATCGTCCGGTTCTTTCTGCGTACAGGCGTGCCGGAGCCACTGCCGGAACTCCGCATCGTCGGCGGATTCGTGCTGGCGCAGCCAATCGGTGCAGAAAAGCAGTTCCTCGCGGGTGTCCGCCGCGCTCAAGAACCGCTGGAATCTCCGGTGCGCCCGCCAGTGCGGCTCCAGTTCGACGTACCGGGTGCGGATCATCAGCGTCTCCTCAAGTTCGGTCAGGTCGCACAGATGCTCCTTGCGGCGTTCCAGCTCATCGCCGCATCCGCTCTGAAGCCGGGCCAGGTGCGCGGCAAAAGCAGCCAGCTCGCGGCGTTCCACGTCGATCTCCTGAAAGACGCGGGCATATTCGCGGACGTCCCGCGCGGCGACGCCACGGCCCGCATACGGATAATACATGGTCCCCCTCCTTGTTTTTTTGAACCGGATTTGCTTTTCCGGTCTCCCCCCTGTTTGTTATAATATGCCACCGCCGAACGGAAAAATCAAGCGGCGGTCAGTTTTTCTCCTCGAGATTCTTCAGGAAATCCTCCACCACGAGCTTGCTGTGCGCCAGGAAAAGCGGGTCCAGCAGCAGGTCCAGGTCGCCCTCCAAGAGCGCGGGGAGGTTGAAGACGGAGACGACGCCGAAGCGGTGGTCGGTGACGCGGTTCTGCGGGAAATTGTAGGTGCGGATGCGTTCGCTGCGGTCGCCTGTGCCGACCTGAAGGCGCTTGCTGGCGGCCTGTTTCGCGGCTTCCTCGTTCCGCTCGATCTCGAGCAGACGGCTCTTCAGGATGCGCAGGGCGATCTCGCGGTTGCGGATCTGGGAGCGTTCCTGCTGGCTCGCCACGACCAGCCCGCTCGGGATATGGCGGATGCGAACGGCGGAATCGGTGCGGTTCACGTTCTGGCCGCCGGGGCCGGAGGAACGGAACGTGGAGATTTCGAGGTCGTCCGGGCGGATTTCGATGTCGTCGATCTCGCTGGCTTCCGGCAGCACGGAGACGGTCACGGTCGAGGTGTGGATGCGGCCGCCGGACTCGGTCACGGGGATGCGCTGGACGCGGTGGACGCCGCTCTCGTATTTCATGCGGGAGAAGATGTCCTCGCCGGAGAGGGAGAACATCACGTTTTTGAGGCCGCCGAGCTCGGAATCCGACTGTTCCATCACCTCGCATTTCCAGCCGCGTTTCTCCGCGTAGTGCGTGTACATGCGGAAGAGGTCGCCGGCGAAGAGCGCCGCCTCCTCGCCGCCCGCCGCGGGCTTGATCTCCACGATGGCGTCGCGGGAGTCCGCCTTGTCCGGCGGCACCAGGAGCATCAGGAGCTGCTGTTCCGCTTCAATGGCAGTCTTTTCCTGTTCGGCGAGGTCGCTTTCGATGAGCGCGCGGAACTCGGCGTCATGCTCGGTTTCGAGCAACCCGCGGTTTTCTTCGGCAGACTTCAGTGCGCCGGTCCATTTGTCGTACACGGCGAAGATGTTTTCCAAACGCTGCCGTTCGCGGGCGAGCATGGAGGCTCGGGCGGGCACGGCGTAGACGCCGGGATCGGACAGCTCGGCTTCGAGCTTGTCGAACCTGGCTTTGAACTGTTCGATCTGACGCGTGAAATCTTCCGGGCGCATGGGGCTGTTATCTGTTATTCGTCAATCCAAAAAACAAGCCCGGTCTCCGTTCAATGAAGCGGGGTCCGGGCTGGCTGTTCCGGCGGCATCCTGCGAGCAGGGACCGCCGATCCGTCCGATCGGGAAGACCGAATTACTTCGCGGGCTTCTGATAACGGCGGCGGAACTTCTCGACGCGGCCTGCGACGTCGACGAGTTTCTGCTTGCCGGTGATGAACGGGTGGCATTCGGCGCAGATGCCGACTTTCTGCTCTTTACGGGTGGAGTAGATGTCCCAGACTTTGCCGCAGGCGCAGATGACCTTCGCCGGACCATACGCGGGATGGATGGAATCTTTCATTTTTAACCTCATATATGTTGGAATTGTATTTGATTTCGAAGAAAACCGTGCTACTTTAAAGCAACACAGCAATTTATAATATACACCAACATGCGAAAAATGCAACTTCTTTTCGGAGATTCCCGACCATTTTTCTTTTATAAAAGCGTCGCTTTTCCTCAACCTTAAGCCTTTTCCATGTTTTTCAAACTATCCGCCAAACACCGTTTCCTGCTCCGCATCGTCCCGGTCTTTCTGATCGCGTTCGCGATCCGCGTGCTGTGCGCGTGGCCCGCGCTTCAGTCGCCGGAGCTCCTCACGCGGCCGGATTCCGCGACGTATTATCAGCCGGCGCAGTCACTTTTGGAAGAAAACGCGGGGCGGTGGGGTGCTCCGGGGGCAATGAACATCGGGCCCGACTCCGATCTGCCCGCGGTGCAGCGTCCGCCGGGGTATATCTACTTTCTGGCGGTTGTCGGCGGTCGGCGAGGCGAACCGTTCAACTTCATCCCCGCCGCGGTCGCCGGATGCCTCGTGGACGCGCTGACAGTTTTTCTCGTGGCGCTGACGGGGCGGGCCCTCGCCGGATGGCGCGCTGGCTTCTGGGCGGCGGTCCTGTACGCGCTGAACCTGACCGCGCTGGCGAACGCGCCGCTGATCCTGGCGGATTCCCTGCTCGGATTTTTCTGCGCCTGGCAGGTGTTCTTCCTTGTCCGGGCATGGCGCACGAAACGCCTTCGCGATTTCCTTTTCGGCGCGGTGTTCGCCGCGCTGGCCGCTCTGACGAAGCCGGTCAACCTCCCGGTCTTCCTCGTCCTGATTCCGCTGGTCCTGGCTCCGGTCATTTTCCGGTCGTGGAAGAAGACCGCAGGCGCTGTCCTGCTGACCGGGCTCGTTTTCTGCGCCCTGCTCATGCCGTGGATGATCCGCAATCAGCTCGTCGGCGCGGGTTTCGTGCTCGACCGCAATTCCGGGCTCACGGCACGTCACAACACCGCCGCGATCCTTGCCCGCGTGAACGGCAGGGACATCGACACGGAACGCGCCGCGCTGGAGGCCGAGGCGGAAGCGGCAGTCCCCGTCAGCCAGGAAACCGGCGTATTCAGCGTATTTGAGAAGGAGATGGAGCAGGACCACTGGTATCTGGCGCGTTACCGGAAGGCGATTTTCGAGCATCCGGGCGCGGCGGCGGCTACGCATCTGTTCCAGGTGTGGATCCTGCTGCCGGACCTGCCGGATTTCCTTCAGAACCTCGGACTGCGGACCGGGGAACGCGGCACGCTGGCGGTCCTGCGGAAGGACGGCGTGGTGGCGGCATTCCGGCACTACATGGACGGGAGCTATGCGGCGGCGTTTCTTGCGATGCCGTTTCTGCTGGCTACGGGGGCGCTCTACGCGCTGACGGCGGCGGGGGTATGGATTTGTGCCCGGCGACGCAAATGGGCCGTCCTGACGCTGTTTGCGGTGTTTGTGCTGTACTATCTGGCGGTTCCCGGCCCGGTGCTGATGCCGCGCTACCAGATCCCCGCGCTGCCGTTCGCCTGCGCGATGGCGGGCGCGGTCATTTCAGTCTGTGGTATTCGCAGATGGCGAAAACGTCGGTCATGCCCGCAATGTAATCCGTGACGGCGCGGTGGATGCCGTCAGCTTCCATGCGGCGGCGGATTTGGCTGCCCGCGAGCTCGGGGTGATTCACGAACGTCTCGAACAGGAACGACATGCGGTCCTTCGAGAGCTGGTTGAGCTTTTTGAGTTCCTGCGAGAAATACAGGTTTTCGTACAGGAAGCTCCGCAGTTCGGTGGTCAGCATCTGGAATTCCTGGCTCCAGGCGATCAGCGTCAACCCCTTCGCGGGAGCGTCGCCGGGGGCCTTCACGCCGGACGCTTCGATCAACTTCGCGGAGGTCTCGATGGCGTCGCCGACCATGCGGTTGATGAGGGCGCGGACGGTGTAGGTCACGAATTTCTTGTCGCCGCGCTTCAGGCCGAGCGACTTCGTTTCCTCGGCGGCCAGCCGCCAGATCGCGATTTCGTTCAGCATATCCTCGGTGATGATGCCCGCGTCCAGCCCGTCGTCGACGTCGTGTCCGTAGTAGGTGAGGTCATCGGCGAGGTCGGCGGCCTGCGCCTCGAGACACGGGGCCGGGGCGAGCTCCTTGTCGTCAAGCAGGATCGGATGCAGCGGAGAACGGTGCTTGATGAGGCCGGCACGCGTCTCCCAGGTGAGGTTGATGCCGTCGTAGGCGGGGTATTTCTCCTCCAGCAGGTCCACCACGCGGATCGCCTGCAGATTGTGGTCGAATCCGCCGTGGCCCTCCATGAGGCTGTGCAGGGTGCGTTCGCCGGCGTGGCCGAACGGCGTGTGGCCGAGGTCGTGCGCGAGCGCGATGGCCTCCGTGAGGTCCTCGTTCAGCCCGAGGCTCCGCGCGATCGTCCGCGCGATGCCCGCCACTTCGATCGTGTGCGTGAGGCGGTTCCGCAGATGGTCGCCGGTCGTGCTCAGGAACACCTGCGTCTTGTATTCCAGCCGCCGGAACGCCTGACTGTGCAGGATGCGGTCGCGGTCGCGCTGGAATTCGGTGCGGTACGGGTGGGGCGGTTCGGGGTAACGGCGTCCATGAAGCGCGTCCGCGTGGACGGCGTATGGCGCGAGGGTCTTATCCTCGAAGCCGCAAAGGATCTGCTGGGTGCGCGCGCTCATGGGTTACAGCCCGACCTTGTCCTTGAGCTTCTGGAAGAAGCCCGGGTCGTTGTCGGCGTTGATGGTGAAGTTCGGGCCGGAGCCGTTCTCCTTCGCGCCGCCGTCACTCGGCTGGAACGCCGCGGCATAGGCCTTCAGCGCCTCGCGCTGGGCGTCGGTGAGCTTGCGGGGAACGTCGATCGTGAGCTTCACGTGATGGTTGCCGAAGACGCCCTGACGCTGCCGCACCGGCATGCCCTTGCCCTTCAGCGTCAGCACGTCGCCGTTCTGCGTGCCGGCGGGGACCGTGAGCTCGGCGTCGCCGTGGACGGTCGGGATGATCACCGTGCCGCCGAGCGCGGCCACGGGGAACGGGATGTGATGTTCGGCGTAGATGTCCTCGTCCTCGCGCTGGAAGCGCTTGTCCGGGCGGATCTGGATCATGATGTAGAGGTCGCCGTTGGAGCCGCCGCGCAGACCGGGCTCGCCCTCGCCGTTCACGCGCAGGCGGTTGCCCGTGTCGATGCCGGCGGGGATGTGGATTTCGATGGCGCGGTGGACGCTGACCTTGCCCGCGCCGCCGCATTTGGAGCATTTATGGGCGATCTTCTGGCCTGTGCCGTGGCACACGGGGCATTCGTGCATCATGGTGAAGAAGCCCTGGGATACGCCGACCTGGCCGCTGCCCTTGCAGCGGTCGCAGCGTTCCGGCTTCGTGCCGTCGGCGCAGCCGCTGCCGTTGCACGCGGTGCATAGTCCGGGGCGGTTGAACTCAATCTTCTTCGTGACGCCCTTGAACGCCTCGTCGAGCGTGATGCCGAGGTTGTAGCGCAGGTCCGCGCCCTCCTGCGGACCGTTCGGGTCGCGTCTGCGGCCTCCGCCGAAGAACGACTCGAAGCCGCCCCCGCCGCCGCCGAAGAACTGGTTGAAGATGTCGAAGGGATCGCCGGAGAACCCGCCGCCGCCCGGACCGCCGCCGTTCGCGGCGTCCTCGCCGTACTGGTCGTAGATCTGGCGTTTTTCTTTATTGCCGAGGATTTCGTAGGCGTGGGAGATCTTCTTGAACTTCTCCTCGGCCTCCTTGTTCCCGGGGTTCTTGTCCGGGTGGTATTTCACGGCCAGGCGCCGGTACGCCTTCTTGATGGTATCTTCGTCGGCGTCGGGCTGGATTTCCAGCAGGTCGTACAGTTCGGTGTGTCGTGCGGGCATGGGGGGCTTGCCTTACGTTTGGATCAGTTCTTGTTCAGGCCGTCGGTCATCAGTTTCGCGGTCCTGCGTGCGAATCCGGCGGGATCGGGCAGCTCGGAGCCTTCGCAGAGCAGCGCCTGGTCGTACAGCATGGCGGCGTAGTCCACCAGCACGGGGCTGCCGGGTTCCGCCTCGTATTTCTTCGCCATCGCCTGGATCAGCGGGGAATCGGGATTGAGCTCCAGGATGCGCTTCACTTCCGGCGCTTCCTGCTTCATCGCCTTCATCAGGCGCTGCATGTTCACGGACGGGTCGGCCTCGTCGCCGACGAGGCAGCAGACGCTTTCGGTGAGGCGTGCGGAGAACCGGACGTCCTTGACCTTGTTTTCGAGCGTCTTCTTCAGGAAGTCGAGCAGGGACTTGTTCTGCTCGGCGGCTTCCTTCGTTTTCTTCTCAAGCTCTTTCTGCACGGGCTCGTCGAGCTTCAGGTCGCTCTTGGAGACGGACACGATGTCCTTCTCCGCGTACTTGCCGATGCCGTTGATCACGAATTCGTCGACCGGGTCGAGCAGGAACAGCACGTCGAGGTTCTGCTTGCGGAAGAGCTCCAGCTGCGGGGAATGCTCCACGGCGGCGCGGGACTCGCCGGTGATGAAGTAGATCGCCTTCTGCGTGGGCGGCATGGCGTCGGAGTATTCCTTCAGGGAGACCAGCTTGCCGGGCTCGCCGTTCATGGTTTCGAAGAGCAGCAGGTTCTGGAGTTTTTCGCGGTTTTCCCAGTCGCTGTACGCGCCTTCCTTGATGAGGCGGCTGAACTCGCCGTAGAACTTCTCGTATGTGGCGCGGTCCTTGTCCATCATCTTCTGGAGCTCGGAGAAAACGCGCTTCACGACGGCGTTGGAGATGCGCTTGATCTGCGGGTTGTCCTGAAGCGTCTCGCGGGAGATGTTCAGCGGCAGGTCGCTGGAATCGACCACGCCGGACACGAAGCCGTTCATGTAGTCGGGGAGCAGGCCGGGGCATTCGTCGGTGATGAAGACGCGCTTCACATACAGGCTGAGCGTCTTTTTGCTGCGGACGCCGAACTGGTACTGGAACGGGAGCTTGGCGGCGAGGAAGAGCAGGGCTTTGAACTCGGACGCGCCCTCGGCGGAATACACGATGCGCTTCAGCGGCGCTTCGTAGTCGCCGGACAGGTGCGAATAGAAGCTTTTGTACTCGTCCTCGGTCACTTCGGATTCGGGGCGCAGCCAGATCGCCTTCATCGTGTTCAGCGTTTCGTCCTCGACGACGTCCTTGCCGTCCTTCGTGGTCTTGTGCGCCATCCTGATCGGGTATTCGATGAAGTCGGAGTATTTGCGGACCACGGTGGCGACGGTCCAGTATTGGAGGTAGTCCTTGAAATCTTCCTTCAGGTGCAGGGTCACGGTCGTGCCGGGGGCGTCTTTCTCCGCCTCGGTCACGGTGAACGTGTCGACGCCCGCGGATTCCCACAGATACGCCTGCTCCTCGCCGGCCTTCTTCGTCAGCACGGAGACCTTGTCGGCGGCCATGAACGCGGAGTAGAACCCGACGCCGAACTGGCCGATGAGCTCGGGCGCGGTGGCGGGATTGTCCTGCGCCTTCTTCAGCTCGGCGAGGAATCCGCGCGAACCGGAATGCGCGATGGTGCCGAGATTTTCGACCAGCTCGTCCTTCGTCATGCCGATGCCGTTGTCGGAGATGGCGAGGGTGTTCGCCTTTTCGTCGGCGGTGATGCGGATTTCGCCCTCGCTGGCGAGCTCGGGATGCGTCAGCGCCATGAAACGCCGTTTGTCGAGCGCATCGGCGGCGTTCGCGATCAGCTCGCGCAGGAAGATCTCCTTGTTCGAGTAGATCGAGTTGATCATCATGTTCAGCAGTTCTTTGACTTCGGCTTTGAATTGGATATGCTTTGACATGGCTCTGTCTCCTTTATGTTGTTTGTTTTCGCGTTTTTTGTCTGCCAGCGGAGCGGCAGACTGCTTCAGTGGAGGACTTGTCATCCTTTCTTCGCGGTCTTCGAAGCGGGCTTCGAGGCGGAGGGTTTCTTCGGCGTCGTCGGGTTGCCGAGGCTGGCGTTCGCGCCCTTGTAGTCGTTGCAGTAGAACCCGGAGCCGACGAAGATCACGCCGGACCCCGCGCCGATCTTGCGCTTGAGGGCGTCCTTGCCGCATTCCGGGCACGTTTTCAGGTGGTCTTCGGTCATTTGCTGGAATTTTTCGAACTCGTATCCGCAGTTCTTGCAGACGTATTCATAGGTGGGCATGTCGACTTGTCCTTCGTTTCAACGGCGGACGGGGGGATGTTCCGCCGATTTCGGGGTTGTTTTATGACAGTATTCGCGATTTGATAAGCATACTTTGTGCCAAATCGCCGCATCGGACGCCGTCACCTCGAATCCGCCGTCCGCCGCCTGTTTTTTGTTTTGTATCCCGCGACAATCTGTCCCACATCCGTGCCAAAGTGTGCCGTGCAGGGCCGAAAAAAACGGCGCGCCCGGATCGCCGGACGCGCCGCACGGATTCGATGGATTGAGGGCACCCACCCTCTTCGGGTCGCGGTCTTACTTGTTCGCGGCGGGCTTCTTCTCCGCGGCGGGCTTCTCCGCGGCCTTGGCGGACGTGAATTCGTAGACCTTGACGCCGCCTTTGGCTCGTTCGGCCTTGATCATGGCCTGGATCTCCTCGGAGACGGTCTTGTCGACGAGGAAGTCGTGGATGTCCTGTTTGACCTTGTCGAGGGCGAGGTAGCCCTTCGGGTCCTTCTTCAGGAGCTTGATGATGTGGTAGCCGAACTGCGTGTGGACGGGCTTCGTGAAGTCGCCGGGCTTGGCGATCTTATAGGCCGCGGCGGCGAAATCCGGATCGAGCCGGCCGGCGCCCTCGATCACCATGCCGTCTTCGTCGAACGCGGGCAGCTTGCCGTTGTCGCGCTTGCCGGAGGGGCAGTTGCTCTTTTCGCGGGCGAGCTTTTCGAAGCTGTCGGGATCCTTCACGAGCTCCTCGTAAATGCCGTCGATCTGCTCCTTCGCGAGCTTGTCGGCCTTCGTCTTGATCTCCTTCTCCTCCTTGGAATCGAGGGCGGAGACGGGCTCGCACTGGATCAGGATGTGGGCGACGGTGATGTTCTCCGGGACGGCGAACTTCTGCTGGTTCTCGCGGTAGAACTTCTCGACGGCCTCGTCCGTGACGGCCTTTTCGGTCTTTTCGATGAAGTTCTTCTCCTCATAGGCGGCGATGGACGCGTTGGCCTGGATGTCGGCCTCCTTCGCGATTTCGTCGCGGTACTGTTCCAGGGTCAGGCCGCGCGCCTTCAGCTGGTCTTTCAGCTCCTCCGAGACCTCGGCCGGGAGCTTCCTGATGGATTCGTCGAAATGCGTCTTCACGAGCTCTTCGGACGGCACGAAACCGGCCTCTTTCGCCTTCTGCTTCAGGATTTCCGTGTCGATCTTCTGGTCGACGTACTGCTGCATGTAGGAACGCAGCAGGCTGTCGCTCGTCAGCGCGAGCACCTGCTGGGAGATCTTCTTCGACAGGAGCAGGTCCACGATCTGCTTCTTCGTGATCTTGGTCCCGTTGACCTCGGCGACCACGTCCGGCATGAAGGAAAGCGCCTTCTCGACTTCCTCTTCGGTCGCGACCTGGGAGAGCAGCGCCTTGCGGATGGCGGCTTCCGTCGCGTCGTTCCCGACGGTCGCGGACGGCGCCGCACCGAGACCGAGGTCGCCGAGTCCGCCTTTCAGGGAGATCGACGGCTTGTCCTGGGCCGCTGCGGAAAATGATACGGCACATGCCGCAAAAAAGACAAGAAGAGATTTGCAGTTCATCGTGGGAACCTTTCCATTGCTGATTGGTTATTTATTCGCGGGATTCCTGCTGAGCCAGTTTTCCAATCCGGCCCGCTGTGCGGGATCCGCGTTCAACTCCAGAAGTGCGGTCAGGGCGGCGGCTTCGGCCTGCCGTCCGTCCGCGGAAGCTTCGAGGGCGTCCTGGAAGAGTGCGACGCAGGCGTCGCTCTTTTCCATGGCGGCGAGAGCGTCTGCCTCCTTGATCTTCGCCGCGGCGTATGCCGGGAACTTCGGGAAGAGCTTGGAGTTTGCCTTTGCAAACGTATTCAAGTCCGTCGCGGCATCGCGAAGGTCTTCGGAGAACTCCGCCGCAAGAAGCTTTTCGTTCAGGCGCTGCGCCTCAAGCAGGATGTCGACTTTCGCCTTGGCATCTGTGACAGACGGGCTGACGTCGCCGTATTTGAGACAATAGGCGTCGAGATCGGCTGCCGCGCCCGCGACGTCGCCCGCATCAAATTTGGCGCGCGCTGAAGCGATCACCTTGTTTGCCCGGACGATGTGTTCGAGATCGGACAGGAACATGTTGGTCAGGTCGAGGTTGCGATAGGTCTCGATGTCTTTCAGCGCTTCGTCGTACTCCTCGCGGTCCAGGTGGTCGAAGAGGCTGAGCAGAACGCGGGAACGTTCCATCGGGACCTCGGGAGCGGGCTTGGAACAAGACACGAGGCATGAGAGCGCGGCGACGGCCGTAACGGCCGCGAACAGCGCATGTCTGACGATTCGATGCGTGGAGAATTTTTTCATGACGGTCTTTCCGAATTCGTTTCTATAGACAGGCGAAACAGAAGGTTTGTTCCCGGGAGGCAAAGCCTCCAGTACGGCAGAGTTGTTGCTTTCTGAAAAAAACGGTCCTATCAATATAATCGCGTTTCCCGGAAAAATCAAATTGCCCGCCTTCCGGCCGGAACCGGAAGACGGGTATGAAATCGTGCGGATGAACCGCCGGTAATGCGGGCGGGACCGGTTTTTGCGCCTTGTCCCGCCGCGGCTGCGCCGGGTCAGCCTCTGCGGGAACGGAGCCGTCCGCGCTGGAGGAAGCCTTCGTAGTT
>JAEEQO010000166.1 GCA_016285335.1 Victivallales bacterium
GGCAAGGTGACGGTGAAGGCCAACCAGACCGCGACGCTGAAGAACATCTGCCTCACGGCCGACGGCAATTATTACGCGGCGATGGTCGCGAAGAGCACGAAGACCGCCGGGGTACTGGACGTTTACAATGTGAATGTGGTCGACGGCGTGTTCTTCAAGGACGCCGATGATGGCTGGAACAACGAGCCCACGAACAAGCCCGTCGTGGATAATCCGGTTTCGATCCAGCGCGGCGTGAGCTCCGTCAAGCTGGACAACACGGATATGACCGACCGCGACGATTACCTGAATTTCGTCGGATTCACCGATTCCGTCGATTATGCCAAGCTCGATCTCGCCTCGACCACCTACCTGAGTTTCGATCTTTCCACGAACGGCGATGCGAAGTTCACGCTGTGGAGACGCGACACAAAAACGGACAGTATCAAGAGCATCACCTCTACGACCCTGAAATCGAAGGACGGCTCAATCGCCACCAACACGACCAAGGCACAGATGCTTGAAGTCAACGACAAGTACGAGTACTTCATCTCAATGGAGTCCAAGGACGCCGACAAGGGCGGATCCGCGTACTACAACGTCGAAATCAACACGGTGGAGACCCGGTTCTTCGACAGTGCCGACGGCGGCGAGAACAACTGGCTCTTCGACAAGAAGAAGAAAGTCTACAACGACGACGCCAATTTCCACACGAACACGTTAACCGGATCCGGCGAACAGGCGATCATCCTCGACAACAACGAGAGCGGCGACCCGTCGTTCCAGAACTTCGTCGGGTATCAGGATTCCGCCGACTACGGCAAGATCGTGATGGCGGAACGCGGCACCGTGTCCTTCAAGATCACGGCGCTCGCAGATGTGACGTTCGAGATCTGGCAGAAGACTCAGGACAAGAAGGGCAATCCCACGGTGACTTCGCTCCAGAAGAAGACCAGCGTGAAGGTGAGTGACTACTCGATCGGATCCGCCAGGACGGAGGCGATTACGCTCGATGCGGGCGAATACTACGTTTCCGTGACGGCGAAGAGCACGAAGGCCACCAACAAGGGCAGTGCGTTCTACAACGTGACCGCGACCACGTTGTTCACGTCGCCCGCCGCCTCGCTCTCCATGCCGGAGACGGATTCTGTCGCCTCCGCGCTCGCCATGACAGACGCCCTCAGCCTCGGCCAGTACGATGCGGATGTTCTCGCCGGCGCCTCCGCGTTCGCTCTCGCCGAACTCGACGACAAGTCCGCCTGGCAGAGCCTGCTCGCATGAACTGAAACACCACAACCAAAACTAACATCTCGGCCCTCGGAATCGATTATGGTTCCGAGGGCTGTTTCTTTCTCCTGAAACGCAAATCAGAAATCTTTAGTCAATTGCGGATATTAAGTTTGATATTTCACGTGTGGCGTGTTATATTTCGGTAAATATTTAGAAATGCGCACGGATTCAACCACACTTTTTATCTGTTTTTCGCACGCTGGAAAGCACATCCGGCCGCCCTGTTTTGAACTTAAATCAACATAACATACACCTCAACATGAAAGGTTTTTGAGCTATGTCAGAATACATCGTTGAAAACGGTCAGACTGTTTTCGACGATCCCAAGGCGCTGGAGGTCCTCGGCAAGAAAAAAGGATCCTTCGATTCCTGACGATCCCGACCACGTCGGTGAGCTTGACGATGCCGTCGCGAAATCGAAACAGACAACAACACAAAACATAAGGCATACAAGAAATGAACTACATCATATCCAACGGCGAAACGAGCAGCGGCATCATCCTGAACAGCAACGAATCCATGGCGGTGCTCGACGGCGGCGTCGCCTCAACGACCACGGTCAACCAGTACGGCAGCATGACCGTCTTTTCCGGCGGCACGGCGATCGAAACGACCGTCGACAGAGGACAGTTCACAGTCTCGTCCGGCGGCACGGCGGGCATCACCGCGGTCAACAGCCGGGGGATTGCGATCGTATCGTCCGGCGGCACGGCAAACGACACCACGATGTCCGGCGGGACTCTGGGCGTGCTGGAAGGCGGATGCGCGAGCAACGTCTCGGTTCAGGCCGGCGGCGCGCTGTATGTGGACAGCGACGGCAGTCTGACCGGGCTGATCGCGCTCGAAAAAGGCGCGCACGTCATCCCCTTGAACAGCGGCTGGAAGCTCGATTTCGACGTCTCCGGGGTCGCTCCGGGACCGGATGCGCAACCGCGCGTCAGCGACCTCTCCCTGATCCCCGCGTGGAACGGGATCGACTTCGGAATCACGATCTCGGGGACGCAGGAAAACGGCGTCTACATCCTGGCGAAAGGCGCAACGGGGTTCGACTTCACCCTCGCGGCGGCATGCGCGGACGACGCGGCGTTCTCCGGCGTCATTTCCCTTCAGTCCGGGTTCGTGTACGGAGAGTCCGTGTATCTGCTTTCCGTGGCGGACGGCACCCTGTGCCTCACGGTTTCCGACGTGAAGGACATCGTGGACAACGTCAGGCCGACGGTCTCGAACGTTCAGGTCAGCACGACGGAACAGACTTACGACCCGGTCGTGGTCACGGCGGATTTCAAGGACGATCTCGCCGTGCGGTCCCGGCTGTACAAGCTCGGGAAGGACGGCGAGTGGCTGGATTACGCGGACGGCGCGGTCGTGACGGAGAATACGACCGTATATCTGAAAGCCGTCGACGCGGCCGGAAACGAATCCGAGGAAGCGAGCTGCGAGGTCGCCAACATCCTGCCGCTCCCGGACGGCGCGGTGGTCGGCTTTGTCGTTTCCAGCAGGAATCTGGTCGTTTCCGCTGGTGAATTCTACTTGCAGACGCTCGTCTCCGGCATCGTTTATGACGACGATGAACCCGCCGCCGTTCATGTCGATATCGTTTCCGGCGGAACGATGGTGGAAACATCCCTGCAAATGGGTATCCTTCATATTTCGTCGGGCGGCGTGGCGAGCAAAACCGAGTTCGTTTCCAGGTGCGGCCTGACCGTTTCGTCCGGCGGCACGGCTGCCGATACGAATCTCACGTCCGGCGGCAGCATGCGGGTCGACTTCGGCGGCGTCGCAAACAATCTCCGGATCATTTCCAGCGGCGCCGAGTGCATGATCTCGTCCGGCGGCACGGCGGCCGGCGTGGACGTGCGGGACCGCGGGATTCTGGAAATCCTTCGCGGCGGCACGGCGACGGATGTGTCAGCGACACCGGAGCACCGTGAGGACGGCAGGATCGTTTTCGGCGGCATCCTGCGGATTCACGTCGACTCCGGCACGTATGCCGCCGGGAAAGTCGACGGCACCGGGTTCGAGATCAGGGACGGGGTCGCTTCCGGCTGTCTGGTCGATTCCGGCCACCTGACAATCTACTCCGGCTGCAAGGCGGTCGACACCACGGTCGCGGCAGCCGGGGTCCTGCAGGGCTGTTACATCGAATCGGGAGCCGCGGCCGAAAGGACGGTCGTGACCGCCCGCGGCAGACTGACGGTCTCGTCCGGCGGCACGGCGACCGATGTCGTTGGTGAAAGCGGATCGTATCTTGAGCTTGTGGTCGCTTCGAATACCTATGTCAACGGCACATCCAACGGTTCCGCATTCGAGATCATGGACGGGCAACTGTCGAACTACACGATAGGCGGGGGCTATCTGACCGTTTATTCCGGCTGTACGGCGACCGATATCCATGTCGATATCGGCAACACTCTCGAAGTTTTGTCCGGCGGCACGGCGACCGCGGTAAGCGCCGGTTCCGGCGGCAAGCTGGAACTGACCGTGGCGCCCGACACGTATTTCGAGGGGAGTTCCAACGGTTCCGCGATCGAGATCAGAGACGGCAGACTGTCCGGTTACGCCATCGAATACGGCGGTGTTCGGGTGCTGTCCGGCGGCGTGATCGAAAACACCGCGATCTACGGCCTCCACTTCGGCATGTGCCGGATTTCGGGCGGAAAAGCGATCAATACGACGGTCAACGCCGGCGGCCAGTTCTCGATCGCTTCCGGCGTCGCCGAAAACACAACCGTCGAAGCCGGCGGCAATTTCGCTGTTACATACAAGGGCGTCGCCAGCAATACCGTGTTCAAGGGGGATCCCGTCGTTTCGCTCGGTTCCGGCGGGAAACTGACCGGGCAGACGACGTTTGCCGAGGAGACCATGAGCCATGTATACGTCTTCAGCGGCGCGATCGTCGATTTCAACATCGCCGAGGTCGCGCCGGAAGCCGCCGCGAGGATCAACAACCTTTCGCTCATTCCGGGTTTGCCGGTCTACACGCTGACGGTCTCCGACACGCAGGCCGCCGGGACCTACACGCTGGCGGAACGAGCGGCGGCGTTCGACAGCGTCATCACGATTCAGAACACGTCGGACGGCTCGTTCGGCACGCTGGCGGTCGGGGAGACGGTCCGGGTCGGCGACGCCGACTACACGCTGAATCTCACGGACGGCCTGCTGTCCGTTGAGGTCGCGCCGGGGAGCCGGCCCGCGACGAAGGCGGTCCCGTACACCCTCGTTCTGAAGTCGGCGGAAGAGACGGGGCAGGCGTGCGTCATGGAGTATTCCACGGACGGCTTCGCGCACAAATTCCGCTTCACCATCGATTCCGACCGCCTGAGTTTATTCCGTCTGGCGGAGGGAAGCAACGCATGGCGCACCATGCTGGAAAGCAGCACGCTCTGGACGACCCGGTCCATCGAGAATATGACCGACGCCGCGCCGAAGCTGGTCACGGCCGAAGCGGACGGCAACGCGGACGTGTTCTTCGCCTACGCCGTCGGCATCTGGGAGGCCGGGTATGCGGCGAAACATGTCGGGTCCATCGGCGACGGCAGGTGGGACGGCACAAATGAACAGGTTACGCTCACCGGAAAGAACAGGATCGCGGACGTCATCAAGGCTTCGACCGACTCCAATATCCTGCTCATGACGGATGACGAAAACGGAGATGCGCTTTTCGTGGATGACATCTACACCGACCTGCCTGGTTCGATTGAAGAACAGCAATCCCGTATCGCGCAGATTGACGAAATCCGTGCCGGTGCCGGGAACGATATCGTAGACATGACCAGCCAGCGGTTCGAATACGTCGGCGACGGCCTCACGATTCGCGGCGGCGAAGGCAACGACATCATTTGGGCGAACAAAGGCAACAACAAGCTCTTCGGTGATGCTGGAAACGACCGAATCGTCGGTGCATCCGGTAATGATGTCATTGTCGGTGGCATCGGAAATGACCGCATGCACGGTGGCGGTGGCAACGACATCTTCACGTTCTGCGAGAATTGGGGCTCAGACAACGTGGAACAGCTCGCTTCCGGCACGGTCACGCTGTGGTTCGCGTCCGGCGACGAATCGAACTGGAACGCCGAAACGCTGACCTATACAGACGGCGAAAACAGCGTCAAGGTCTCCGGGGTTACAGCGGACAAGGTCACGCTCAAGTTCGGCGACGACGGCTCCGCTCAGTTTGCCTCGCTTGCGGACATGGGCGCATTCTTCGACGCTACCACAGAGCACATCTTCGAGGAATCCGGCAAGGGCATCCTTGCCAGTCTGTAATTCAAGGGCTTTTCGACGATTCAGAAGCGTGAAAAGTTTGCCGCTTCGCTGGGGGCGCACATTCGTGCGCCTCGGTAAACTCGCTTACGCTCGACTTTTTTGATTACCGCGGGGCGCGCACACTGCGTGTGTTGATACAGTGTCCGGCTTCGCTCGGACGGGGGCAAGCGGCAGGTGAGCGAGTCAGGAACGGAGACTTCGTCTCCCGAATTTTGTGAATTGCGGTTGAAAAATGCGGTGGAAACGGGTATATTGATAGGATAAGTTTTTTCCGACCAACCAACAACCATTGAGGAGTTTACCCCATGAAAGTCGTAGTCGCCTACTCAGGAGGTCTCGACACCTCCGTCATCGTGAAATGGGTCAAGGAAACCTACAACGCCGAGGTCATCGGCTACTGCGCCGACGTCGGCCAGGCCGAGGAAACGTCCGGAGTCGAGCAGAAGTGCATCAACACCGGCGCGACCAAGTGCTACGTGGAAGACCTCACCGAAGAATTCGCCCGCGATTTCATCTTCCCGATGATGCAGGCCAACGCCATCTACGAGGGCAACTACCTCCTCGGCACCTCCATCGCCCGCCCGCTCATCGCCAAGCGCCTCGTCGAGGTCGCCAAGGCCGAGGGCGCCGACGCCATCTGCCACGGCGCGACCGGCAAGGGCAACGACCAGGTCCGTTTCGAGATCAACGCGAACGCGATCGACCCGTCCATCAAGATCATCGCCGCCTGGCGCGATCCGAACTGGCATTTCCGCTCCCGCTCCGAAATGATCGAATACGCCCACAAGAACAACATCCCGGTCTCCAGCACGCTGAAGAAGCCGTACTCCATGGACCGCAACCTCCTGCACATCTCGTTCGAGGGCGGCATCCTGGAGGATCCGTGGCAGGAATGCCCGGAGGACATCTCCGTGATGACGAAGCCGCTTTCCCAGGCCGCGAACGAGCCGGAAGACGTGATCATCGAGTTCGAAAAAGGCATCCCGGTCAAGGTCAACGGCGAAGCGCTCTCCCCGGCGAACATCATGCGCAAGCTGAACGAGCTCGGCTCCAAGCACGCGGTCGGCCGCGTCGACATCGTCGAGAACCGTTTCGTGGGCATGAAGTCCCGCGGCGTGTACGAGTCCCCCGGCGGCACCATCCTG
>JAEEQO010000009.1 GCA_016285335.1 Victivallales bacterium
TCGACGAGGATGGCGAAGTGGTCGGCACTGCAGGCGAGTTTCGCCTGGACAGCCGCCGGGAAGGCGTCGAACTTGCGGCCCCAGATCTCGATCTCCTGTATCTCGGCGGCGAGCAGCGCCATGGCGGTGAGCGCGGCGGACCCGATGGCGAACCCCTTGCCGGTGGCGGCGGTGGTGTTGCCGAGCATGTCGAGCGCGTCGGTGCGTTCGCGGACGTGCGGCGGCAGGGCGGACATTTCGGCATTGCCGCCGGCGTTGTCGGCGATGGGCCCGTAGGCGTCCGTGGCGAGCGTGATGCCGAGCGTGGCGAGCATGCCGACGGCGGCGAATCCGATGCCGTAGAGGCCGAAGATCGTGCCCTTCGTGAAGCCGCCCGCGCTGGCGAACGCGCAGATGATCGCGATGACCGTGGCGACGACCGGGATCGCGGCGGAAAGCATGCCGAGCGACAGGCCGTCGATAATGGCCGTGGCGGGGCCCATCTGCGCCTGCGCGGCGAGTTCCTTGGTCGGACCGTATTCGTCGGAGGTGTAGTATTCGGTACTGTAGCCGATCACCACGCCCGCGAGCAGGCCGGAAACGATCGCGCCGAACACGCCCCACGTGAGGATGCCGCACCCGGCGAGGACGCCGCATGCGACGAGGATCAGGACGGAGCTGCCCCAGGTGCCGAGACGCAGCGCGCGGAGCAGCGTGCCCATGCTCGCGCCTTCCTTGCAGCGGACCGCGAAAATGCCGATCAGCGACAGCACCACGCCGATGCCCGCCACGATCATCGGGGCGTTCACATAGGTCACGGTGGTCTTCAGGGCGGTAGGAATGGCCGCGCCGAGTGCTGCCGTGGACAGGATGGAGCCGCAGTAGGATTCGTAGAGGTCCGCGCCCATGCCCGCCACGTCGCCCACGTTGTCGCCCACGTTGTCCGCGATGGTGGCGGGGTTGCGCGGGTCGTCCTCGGGGATGCCCGCCTCGACCTTGCCGACGAGGTCCGCGCCGACGTCCGCGGCCTTCGTATAGATGCCGCCGCCGACGCGGGCGAAAAGCGCCTGCGTGGACGCGCCCATGCCGAACGTCAGCATAGTGGTCGTGATCTCGATGAACTTGTGCGTGACGTCGAATCCCGGCGCAACGAGCTGGAACCCGAAGAGGGACAGCCCCTGCGCCATGTGTTCCGGCGTGTAGACCAGGCGGTCCAGGATGAAATACCACACCGTGATGTCCAGCAGGCCGAACCCGACCACGGCGAGGCCCATGACCGCGCCGGACCGGAACGCCACCTGCAGGCCCCGGTTCAGGTTCTCGCTCGCGCCCTGCGCCGTGCGGCTGGAGGCGGCGGTCGCCGTCTTCATGCCCACGAAGCCGCAGAGGCCGGAGAAGAAGCCGCCAGTCAGGAATGCGACCGGGACGAAGGGGTTCTGGAGCTTCAGGACGGCCAGCACCGCGAAAATGACGAACAGGACCGCAAACACGATGCCGACGCGGGAATACTGCTGGCGCAGATACGCCATCGCGCCGTCACGCACATATCCGGCGATCTCCTCCATGCGTTCATTGCCTTTGGATGCACGCTTCATCAGGATGTAGCAGAGCGTGGCGGACAGCAGCGCGACGATCGCGCAGACGGGGGCGATCCACCAGATGCCGCCGACGCCGTTGAGGGATTCAGTGAGGGGCAGAGCGTTCGCGGAAACGGATTGGACGGATTCGGTAACGGATTCAAGCGAGGGAGCGGAAACAGCGCCGAACATAATGACCTCCGGGCGGGTAGTGAATAAAAAAGTCGCATATAAGATACATCTGAAAGATGTATTTTTCAAGCGGAAGACGCTATTTTCGCGGACGCAAACACTAAGAACAGCAAGAAAAAAGCGAATACCGCGTCCATGTCGCCGCAAATCACTTCTTCGGCATGAGCGGAACGGGGGAATCTTTCTTGTGGAAGAAATCCTGCTTCCAGGCAAACGACTCGCCCTTGTAACAGCTCATGCGCTGGGTCCAGCGGTAGCGGATGCCCGCGAAGAAATAATATCCGAGCTCGTGATGCCGCAGGAGATACCGGAAATCGCGGAGGGATTCGACGGCGGCTCCGAGCGCCGCGCGCAGGAATGAGGGGCGTTTGCGGAAGAGCATGCCGTTCGCGATGCCTTCGTTGTAGAAGCGTTTGCGAAGGATTTCCGGCGTGTAGTTGTGCGAATGGACCACGGCGGCGTCGGCCGCGTAGACGATCTTCAGGCCGGATTCGCGGATGCGGAGCGCCCAGTCGATGTCCTCCGAATACTGGAACGCCGGATCGAAGCGGAATCGGCTGGCGACGTCCGCCCTGACCGCGGAAAAGACCAGCGAAAACATGAAGCCCCACGTGGCCGCGACGGAGCCGTCGCCGAATGCGCGTTCGTAGTCCTTGCGAACAAGCGGCCAGGCATCCTCGCGCGGGAGCTGGTTGCCGTAGACCGCGCCGACCTGCGGGTCCGCAAGATATGCCACGATGCGTTCGACGATGTCGTTCGCGCACGGCACGGCGTCGGAATTGTTGAAGACGATGTATTTGCCGCGGGCGGTGTCGAGCGCGCGGTTCAGCACGCGCGGCGGATTGTACGGCAGGCCGTCCCACGGGACGATGGTCACGGCCGGAAACGACGCGGCGATTTCCAGCGTGCCGTCGGTGGAATTGTCGTCGAACAGCAGGATCTCCATGCGGTCGGCGACGGTCTGGGCGCAGAGCCGGGTCAGCGTGTCGCGAATGAGTCCGGCGTCGTTGTGCGAACGCACGACGACGGAGATTTCGACCGGATTCCGCGAATCTTCCGGCATGCGCTCACGCTCCGGCGGTTTTGAGTTCGAACGCGCCCTGTTTCATCAGGCGGAAGAAATCGGCGATCTCGCGGGGGTGTTCCGGCAGCTCGTGAACGGAGAGAATGCATGCCGTGGAATCGCGATCGTCGGGCGAGAATCCGTGCATGCCGGGAATGGGCTTGTTCCCCATGTCGCTCGGGACCAGCTGGATGCCCGCGTCGAGCAGGAAGATTTCGTCGCCGTACGCGCCGTCGGCGAAATCGACGTGGAGCGCGGTCTTCTCCTCCGGGGTGAGCCAGTGGCCGGGCGCGTCCTTCACGGCGTCCATGACCGGCTGACGCGCTTCCGGCTTCAGGAACCACACGCGGAGCATGGTGGAGTCGTAGGCGGCGATGTAGTCGCGTCCGAACTTGAGCGGCAGCGCCTCGACTTTCGCCTTGATGTCGGTTTCGCCCTTCAGCGGGGTCATGCCGTGGTCGGAGAAGATGCAGAAATCGACCTCGCGGAAATGCGCGCGGGCGGTTTCGAGCAGGCCGCGGACCTTGCCGGCGAACGCCTCAAGGCGTTTCGCCACGACCTCGGGTTCGTGCACGTGGAAATGCAGCATGCTGTCAAGCCCGGCGGTGTAGATGAAGAAGAATTCCGTCTTCTCCTCCTCCAGCAGCTTCTTCGCGGCGGCAATGTTCTGGTCGTCGTTCAGGTGCCAGTTCGAAATATGGAACGGCACGCCGGACTCCGTGAGCATGTCACGCAGGTTTTTCACCGGGGCCAGACCGTGCGGCGCAAAGATGTCCTGCTTCTCGCAGTAGTCGAAGAACGGAAGCCGGGCGTACGGCACGCGGTAGAGGTTGAAATACCCCGTGTACTTCAGGCGGCGTCCCAGCCACATGCTCACGCGGTGGCGGATGCGGTGGTTGTCGAAGACGATCGAAGGGTGCAGGAACGGATGCAGAAACCGGAAGAGCCCGAACGGCGTTTCCGCGTTTTTCGGACGGTAGAAAAAGCTGAAATGGCCGTGTTTCGTGGGCGGTTCGCCGGACAGGATCGTCGGGACGCAGGTTGAGGAATAGCCGAACTGCGTGCGAACCGGGAGCCTTACGGGAAATTCGTCGGTCATGAAACGGTAGTGCTGGACGATCTCATACCCGAGCGCATCGCTGAACATAAAAATCTTGACACGGTCTTTCATTCCGGAGTACCCTCTCAAGCCAATAATCAAATCATACCTTAAAATATACTCCGACTTCCGGGCAATTCAAGCGGGAAATCAGTTGTATCGCTGCCAAAGACGAATAAAAACGCCGGTATCATGTTCCGGATTCAGCAGACAGGCCGTCAGGAGGCGCAGGAGCTTCACGCGCGGATGGACCGCCAGGGGCGACAGCAGGGACGGCAGGATCGGCGCGCTGCAGAGCGAGAGGATCGTAGACTTGAGGGAGCGCGGTCCGGCCTCCGCGATACGGCAGGCGGAAAAGAGAGGGTCGGCGGAGGCGATGTGCCGCGTGATCTCGGTGGCGACGAGCGTGACGGTGCGCGTCCAGCAGTCCAGCAGATGCGCGTAATCCGGCTTCTTCCCGGTTCCCGGGGCATACTTGAACGCGAGCGCGGCCTCGTAGTCCGGGATCAGCCAGGACGCCTCGTGATACTTTTTCAGCGCCTCCAGGCGTTCCGTGCCGGTGGTGTGGTAGTCGTGATGCACGATCAGGATCGCGTCGCCGCAGCCGAGCGCGGCCTTGTGGAGGTTGCGCCGCACAAAATCCGCCTCGGCGGGGTCGTTCGCGCGCTGACGTGCGAAGAGCAGCCCGGCGCCGCGGTTCAGGAGCAGACGGGCGGCCTCGGTCCAGGGAAGCTCGGAGAACGGGCGGCGCGGGGCGGCGTCGAAGATGTGTTCGTCGCCGAAGACGATACGGTGCCCGGCGAACAGCTCCTGGATCATCAGGGTGTCGGCGTCCTTGTACAGCGCCTTCAGGGATTTGACGCAGCAGAAATCGATGTCGATGGAGAGCTTCTTCTTCCATTCCGCGGAGATGGCGTCCAGCAGGGCCCGGAGCCCCGGAGACGGTTTCGCCCCGTTCATCACCACGAAGAAATCCATGTCATTGTACGGCATGCCGTCCGGGGTGGCGCCGCCTTCGCCGCGCCCGTAGCCGCCCCCGAGCAAGACGGCGCGGACGGCGGAGGATTCCGGAGAAGCGGCAAACGCGGCGCGGATGGCGTCGAGCGCTTCGGCGATGAGCTTTTCAACACGGGGATCTGCGGATTTGGAGTAGGACATGGTCGGGGAAGGGATGAAGTTTATGGAAAGATCAGGTGCGGGAACAGCCGTCCGGGAGCTCCGGTTCGCGGCCGAATTCCTTGCGGTACAGCCGGACCGCGGTGCGGAGGACGTCCGGCCAGAGTTTCGCGTCCAGAGCGCCCGCGCGGGGCGTGTACGCGGCAATGAATCGCAATGCGTCGCGGCGGGAAAGCCCGCGGTCCATGGCGGAGAAGAAGATCCCGGCGAGGTCCTTCACACGGTAGCGGCGCCGGATGTGCGAACGTATCTGGGCGCGGTGGAGGTCGATCACATGAAGCCTGATCCGCTTCTCGCGAAGCGAGGCGGGGTCGAGCAGGAAATGGCACAGGTAGCAGTCGCGGTGGTTCAGGCCGCTCCCGTGCATGCGGGCGCAGGACACGGCCAGCGCGCGGATGATGCGGTGTTTGAGCTCGGGCGGCGGCGGGTTCGTCTTCCATTCGCGGCAGAAATCCTCCAGAGAGACCATGCCGGCGAGGTCCTCGGTCACCAGGAACGATTCCATGGCGGCGGGATTCGAGCCGCGGATGCCGAACGCGCAGGCGGTCATGGTAGGCACGCCGAGCTTGTTCAGCAGGGAGATCGCGAGATACTCGTTGGCGGACCCGATGACGGGCGTCTTGAACTGGATGAGGTTCTTCCAGATCTCGCCCCAGCCGACCGGGCCGTGGAGCTTGATGAAGTAGGACTTGCCGTCCATGCGGAACCGCATGGTCTTGCGGTTCTTCACGTCGCGGAAGACTTCGCCGGTCACGGCGAACGCGCTGGCAAACGGGTCCCTGCCCCAGGCTTTTTGGAACGTTTCGTTGAAGTAGAGCTTTTCCATGGGGACCTCGCGCGGAATCACGGCATGTCGGGACGGACCGTGACGTTGCCCTTGGAGTCGGTCATATACACGGGGCCTTCCTCGGGAGGCATCTCGCGCGGGTCGGTCGCGGCCTCCTCCGGGTCGCCGGTCGCGCGGATCATGACCTCGAACCTCTTCGTCGGGTCCTTTTTATCCCAGCCGCGTTTGTGTTCGATGGCGATGCCGCAGACACCCGGACCGATCACGCGGTAGGAGAAATAATGCGTGCCTTCCCCCTCCGTGAGGGGCCTCCCGTCGTACAGGTCGCGATCGAAGACGTAGCGGTCGCCCTTCTCGGCAAGGATCTGCACGCTGCCCGCCCCGTGCCGGGGATACCAGTCGTATCCGGTCGACCGGGTGGAGCACAGCGCCACGACGATCGTGTCGCCGACGCACAGGTCAAGCGTCCTGCCGGAATCCGACTCCGTGAGGAAGATGTTCTGCGGAGAACGGCATGCCGTCGTCAGACACGCGGCGAGGAGCGCAAGGAAGAAACAGATCGCGAACCGGAAAGATGTCATGGTTTGCCTGGACTTTCAGAAACCGGGGCGGAACGGCACAGCCGCTCAGTTGCCCTCCATCATGGCGGCGGCGTCGGCCTCCGGCGTAGTGATCGGCTTCACGCCGTAGTCGCGCGTGAGGACTTCGAGGATGCCGGGGGAGAAGAACGCGGGGAACGTCGGGCCGAGGCGGATGTTCTTGAATCCGAGCGTGAGCAGCGCCAGGAAGACCGCGACAGTCTTCTGTTCGTACCAGGAGAGGACGAAGGAGACGGGGAGCTTGTCGAGCGTGCGGATGCCGAGCGCCCGCTGAAGTTCCAGCGCGATGCGGATGATGGAGTAGGCGTCGTTGATCTGCCCGATGTCCATGATGCGCGGGATGCCGGTGATCTTGCCGAGGTCGAGCTTGTTGAAACGGTACTTCGCGCCGCCGGCGGTCAGGATCACCGTGTCGGCGGGAAGCGCCTTGACGAGCTCCGTGTAGTATTCGCGGCGTTCGTCGCGTCCGTCCTCGCCCGCGACCACGATGAAACGGCGGATGCTGCCGCTTTCGACGTACCGGGCGATCTGGCTGATCACGGAGCAGACCTGATTGTGTCCGAAGCCGCACATCGGACCGGGGAGGACCGGGCCGGATTCCGCTTCGGTCGGCGGCGGAAGCGTCCGGGCGAGCGCGATGACTTCCGAGAAATCCTTCTGCATGCCGATGTGGCGGTGCGTGATGTGCGGGATGCCCTTGATGCCGACCATGCCGGTGGTAAAGATGCGGCCGCGGTAGGCGTCCTGCACGGGCGCGATGCAGTTCGAATTGACCACGATCGGGCCGTTGAACGCGGCGAAATCCTGCGCCTGGGTCCACCAGGAACCGCCGTAGCCGCCCTTCAGGTGCGGGAACTTTCGGAACGCGGGATAGGTGTTGGCGGTGAGCATGTCGCCGTGCGTGTAGACGTCGATCTCGGCGTGCTCGGTCTGGATCAGGAGTTCTTCGAGGTCCTTCAGGTCCTGCCCGGACATCAGGATGGCGGGGTTGTGGCCCGCTTCGAACGGGATATGGCAGATGGTGGGCGAACCGTAGGTATCGGTGTTGGCTTCATCAAGGAGCGCCATGGCGATGGAGGCGATGCGGCCGCACTCGACGATCAGGAGGGCGAGGCGTTCGTGCGGGGTGTCGGGCTTGGCGGCGGCGGAAAGCGCCTTGATGACGAAATTGTAGATGGCGTTGTCCTCGTAACCGAGGGCGAGCGCGTGAAACGTGAAGGCGCAGACGCCTTTGAGGCCGTAAATCAGGAATTCGCGGTAGCTGCGCTCTTCCGTGTCTTCGACGGAGAGGATGGAGGGATCGGGAGCCTGAACGTCGGAATCGAGCGTGCGAAGCGCGCGTTTCGCTTCGTCGATCAGGGCATAGATGCGGTCGGGGTTGAAGTTGGTGTCGGTCAGCGTGGCGGACATGGCGCGGACGATGAACCGGCTGAATTCGCGCGTGACATTGGTGCGGCCTTCAAGGGTCAGAGCGACGGCCTTGAGCTCGGCGATGAGGCGGTCCTGAAGATTCGCGGTCTCGGACGTTTCGCCGCAGCGGCCGCTGGACGTGCACCCTTTGTTGCCGAAAGCCTCCTGGCACTGGTAGCAGAACATGGATCCTTCCATCGGGATTGTCTCCTTTATAAAAATTGTTGTTTGCGTACGTTTGATGAAAAAAGGGAATACCCCGGATGTATTTTACACGCTGGAACGCGATTTGTCAAATCGTTTCCGGAGAAAACATGATGTTTTATCAAAAACCTTCCGAAAAAGAGCGGGCGGTCCCGTAAACTTTCAGGCGGGACCGCGCACGATTCGGCACACGCAGTGTGTGCGCAAGCGCAGCTGAGCGCACTTCCGCAGTGGAGGCTCAGCCTCCTTTCTTTGCGATCTTGGCCCAGGAATCCTTCAGCGCGACCGTGCGGTTGAACACCGGATGCTCCTTGGAATGGTCCTTCGGATCGGAGAAGAAGTAGCCGATGCGCTCGAACTGCACGTGCGTGGACGGCGGAAGCTCGGCGAGGCCGGGTTCGATGCGGCATTTCGCGACCTTCAGGGATTCCGGGTTCAGGTAGCTCTTCCAGTCGGCGTCCTCCGGGATGGCGGAGAGGTCGGGCACGGTGAAGAGCTTGTCGTAGAGGCGCACCTCGGCTTCCAGCGACTGGTCGGCGGAGACCCAGTGGATGGTGCCCTTGACCTTGCGGCCGTCGGGCGCGTTGCCGCCTTTCGTGGCGGGGTCGTAGGTGGCGTGAAGCTCCACGATCTCGCCGTTTTCGTCCTTCACGAACGACGTGCAGGTCACGAAATAGGCGCTGCGGAGGCGGACTTCCTTGCCGACGGCGAGGCGGTGGAACTGCTTCACCGGGTTCTCCATGAAGTCGTCGCGCTCGATGTAGAGCGTCTTCGAGAACGGGACCATGCGGGTTCCGGCGGCGGGGTCCTCGGGATTGTTCACGGTCTCGACCTGCTCGACCTGCCCTTCGGGATAGTTGTCGATCACGAGCTTCAGCGGGTTCATGACGGCCATGGCGCGGCGGGCGGACTTGTTCAGGTCGTCGCGGACGCAGTGGTCGAGGAGTTCGATCTCGGTGAGGCTGTTGAACTTGGTGACGCCGATGGTCTCGCAGAAATCGCGGATGGCGGAGGCCGGGATGCCGCGGCGGCGCATGCCGCAGATGGTGGGCATGCGGGGGTCGTCCCAACCATTCACGAGGCCGGTCTTCACGAGTTCGAGGAGCTTGCGCTTGCTCATGACGGTGTAGGTCAGGTTGAGGCGAGCGAACTCGATCTGCTGAGGCTTGCAGGGGGTGTCCAGCGTGTTCAGGATCCAGTCGTACAGCGGGCGGTGGATCTCGAACTCGAGCGTGCAGATGGAGTGCGTGATGCCCTCGATGGCGTCCTCCAGGCAGTGCGCGAAATCGTACAGCGGATAGATGCACCACTTCGAGCCGGTGTTGTGGTGGTCGGCGTGGCGGATGCGGTAGATCGCCGGATCGCGCATGTGGATGTTCGGCGACGCCATGTCGATGCGGGCGCGGAGCACCTTGCTGCCGTCCGGGAACTCGCCGGCGCGCATGCGCTCGAAGAGGTCCAGGTTTTCCTCGATCGTGCGTTTGCGTCCCGGTGGCTCCTTGCCGGGCTCGGTCAGGGTGCCGCGGTATTCCTTGAACTCGTCTTCCGTGAGGTCGCAGACGTACGCCTTGCCCATCCTGATGAGCTGGACCGCGTATTCGTACATCTGGTCGAAGTAGTCGGATGCGTGGAAGAAGCGGTCTTCCCAGTCGGCGCCGAGCCACTTCACGTCCTCCAGGATGGATTCGACGTATTCGGTGTCCTCCTTCACGGGGTTGGTGTCGTCGAGGCGGAGATTGAACTTGCCGCCGAACTTCTGCGCGGTCCCGAAGTTCAGGCAGATGCTTTTGGCGTGCCCGATGTGGAGGTAGCCGTTCGGTTCAGGCGGGAAACGCGTCTTGACCGCGCCGCCGTTCTTGCCGGCTTCGAGGTCCTTGCGGATGATCTCGTGGATGAAGTTGTCGGGGAGATTGATCTCGGTTTCGCTCATGTTCGTTGCTCCGTATTCAAATCCGTTGAAAAACAGTTTAATCTATTAGTATAGCACGATTTTGCCCGGCTTTCAAGCCGGAATCAAAAAGTTCAGCAAAAGTTGACCATCAGCACCTCGGGCGGACAGCAGATGCGCGCGTGGAACCAGGTCGCGCCGATCCCGGCAGACACGTACATCTCGGCCCCGGTCGCGCTGTGCCGGTAGGGACCGTACTCGAAGCGCTTGCCGAACTGCGAGGATGTGAGGACCGCGCCGTATCCCGGGACCCGGAACTGGCCGCCGTGCGTGTGGCCGCACAGGATCAGCGGGGCGCCGCCCAGCCGGTCGGACGGCAGCATGGCCGCCGCGGTGTCGGGATTGTGCGACAGCACACAGACGTTTTCTGACAGGGGAATCTTCGCAGCGCAGGACAGGCCGTCGCCCTCCTTGGCATCGTCGAGGCCGTGAAACAGGATCCCGCACGCCTCGGCAGTCTCGTTCACCAGCAGACGGAACCCGGCATCGGCGAAAACGCCGCGCCAGCGGTCCATGGTGATCCAGCGACGGCGGAGCTCCCAGTTGCCGCAGACGGCGAACTTCTGCGGGCCCTCGGGGATCGTGCGCAGGAACTCCACGGCATGGCCGATCCATGCTGCATCCCCGGCGAGGTCGCCGCCGAACGCAACGCAGTCCGGCATCGGGATCGCTTCAAAAAGCTCGCGGAACGCGTTCGTCAGCCATTCCGTGCCGCCCCTCTGACGTATGAACGGGAAAAAGCCCTGGATCCCCGCCGTCCTGATGTGGAGGTCGGAGAAAAACAGGATGCGGCGCCCCGCCAGACGCGGCTTGGAGACGCGGATGAAGCGGATGCGCAGCCCGGACGGAAGCGCCCGGGTCTCCGTGACAAGCGATGGGTCCGGCTGCCAGAGCAAAGCGCCCGTGTGCTGCTCCACGGTCAGCGCCGTCCTCTCTTTCCGGGTATAGATCCGGGAACGGAATGGAGAAACGCTCGGCATGGCATGCGGCGCGGACGGCTGCGGGATCAGTCGCCGGACAGCTCCTTGATCATTTCAGGCGGAAGCGCTTCCAGTTTCTCGATGACGCATTCGCCGAGTTCGGGCAGCTTGACCTTTTCACCGACCTTGTGCTCCACGAGAGCCTGTCCGAGCGGAGCCTTGTAGGCGATGCGGCCGCGGTCGGCGTCGCCGTCCCAGGCGCCGAGGATGTAGTAGGAAGCTTCCTTGCCGTCTTTGCTCTTCAGGAACACGCGGCAGCCGGGCACCACGGTGTCGCCGACCACGACGTCGCTGAAGTTCGTGACGTCCATGAAACCGAGCGATTTTTCGAGGTCGGAGCGGCGTTTCTGGAGGAAACGGCGCTGTTCCTTGGCGGCGTCGTATTCCGCGTTTTCGCGAAGGTCGCCGAAGCTTCTCGCGTAGGCGACGGCCTCGGCGTTCTGCGGGATGAGGACTTCGACGAGGTTCTTGAGTTCGGCCTGCATGCGTTTCTGCGAGGCGATCGAGGCGATCGGAGCCTGTTCGGTCGGAGTGGCGCCGCTGATGCCGAGGAGCTTGCTGCCTTCGCCGCTCTCGATGTAGTCCTTGAATTCGGCGGACTGGCGGCCCATTTTGACCATGATGCTCTGAAGGTCGCTGGCCTGCGTGCGGAATTTCTGAAGGCTGCCCACGATGGACGGGATGTCGCCGTCGGCGTTCTCGATGAGAAATTCGCGGAAGTCGGGCTTGTCGCCGAGCAGGATGCGCTTGAGTTCGCGCTGCGCCGCGCCCCATTCCTTCGGGACGTCCTGACGGTTCAGGGCGGAGACGACCGCCTCCATGTCGACAAGCGAGGTGATGATCCTGGATTTGATGCGGGTCCGGTTCTTCCAGATCCAGAGGATGACATCCGCGGAAAGCGATTCCATCGCGGCGATCTTGGTGATGATGAGCTGGATCAGTTCGCGTTCGTTGTCTTCCCCGCCCTCTCCGGCCTTCTTCGGCTTGAAGAAAACGGTCATGCAGCTGAGCGGCAGGAGAAGGCCGAGCGAAGCGAACTCGTCCAGCGTATAGATCGCACGCGTCGCGGCAAGGAGGCCGTCGAGGTTCTTCACGGCGATCTGCGCCCAGATCGCGAGGTTCTGGAGTTTGACGCCTTCCGTGACGGAGGCGGGCCAGAACGGGACCTGTCCGCGGAGCGGTTCGAACATCATGGAAAGAAGCTTCGGATCGGTGCCGGCGGAAAGGCAGGAAATGGATTCGGCGAGCATCTTGAGCTCTTTCGGAAGGAGCCGCGTGCTGATGCGGACGAAAAGCTTCCGGAGTTTTTCGGCGGCCGCCCCGTCGACATTCACCGGAGAACCGCTGTCCATGGACGGCTTCAGCAGGGTGTAAAGCTCCAGCACGGTGCGGGAATCGCTGAAATGGCGTCCGGCGACCGGGGCGGCCGAGGGCGATGCAGCCCACCAGGCGGTGAATTCGTCGGGGGAGAACATGCGGGGCACGAGCAGGCTGCGGACCATGTCCTGGATCTTCTGTTCCGGGATCTCGACCAGCGCCAGGCGGTTCAGGATGCGGCGGTATTCGGCCGAGGGACGGATCGTGGCGCGGAGCGGGGCGATCAGGTCCATGAGCTCAGGCGTAGTGTCGAAGAAATAGGCGGAGACGACGGCCGTGGCGATCGGAATGGACGCGCTGCTGGAACCGTCGACCGGGGTGACGGCGATCGTGCCGGTCACGCGGTCGATGCCCGTGATGCGGCCGCACTGTCCCGTTTCCTGCTGGTACATGATCGCAGTCGAACGCATCCGCTGAAGTTTTTTGAGGCGGAGCGCCACTTCGCGGACGCCGATGTTCGCGTCCTTGGCGCCGAGCGCCTTCACGACCGCGCCGCTGACCAGATACGGAGGCAGGAGCTTGCGGACCGCGTAGTACAGGGCGTTGCGGAAATTCGCGGAGTCGAGGATGGAAAGTTCGGCGAGCCTGACGCAGAGGGTGGCCTTTTCGACGGAGGCGGAGACCGCATCGTCCCAGGCTTCGAACAGCTTTTCGAACTGAGGCGCCGCGGCACGAAGTTCCTGGATGCCGGACGAACCCAGCCGGTTGACACGTTCGAGCAGGATGTTGACGGCTTCGTCGTGCTGCTCCAGTTGCGCGTACAGAATCAGGTCCGACAGGGAAAAGTCATTGATGCTCATGGAATTCGTCTCCTTCGACGTCAGAGGGGTCAAGTAGCATGTTTGTTATATTAAACTAATTAATTTACACCCGTTCCGGCTTTTTTTCAAGTTTTTTTCGCTGTTTGCCCTGCTTTTTCTTCCGTTTTGATTTGATTTTTCTCCTTGCCGCGCTATTTTTATATTTTCTCCCTCTCTCGCACAGGATCCCCTTTCCCCATATCTTCGGAGCCTTCTCATCATGGAATCTTTCGACGTCGTCATCTGCGGAAGCGGTCCCGCCGGACTTGCCGCCGCGCTCGCGGCCGCCTCGCACGGAGCCTCCACGGTCATTCTGGAACAGGACTACGCCGCCGGGCGAAAACTCTGCGCCACCGGGAACGGACGCTGCAATTTTTCCAACACGCTGCCGCCGCTCAAATTCATGGCGGAGTTCGGACGCCACGGACGTTTCATGGCAGACGCGCTCCGCGCCGCGCCGCGCGAATTCTTCCTGGACCTGCTCCAGCAGGAGGGGATCCGGCCCGCAGTCGAGGACGGGATCCATTACTTCCCCGTGAACGGCAGGGCGTCCGACGTCCGGGACGCGTTCCTCCGCGCGGCGAAACGCGCCGGAGCGGAGATCCGGCTGTCCACTTCGGTCAACCGCGTACTGATCGAAAACGGAGCCGTCGCCGGAATCGAAACGAGCAGCGGCGAGATCATCCGCGTCTCGCATGTCATCCTCGCCTGCGGCGGCACGGCCGCGCCCGCGCTCGGCGGGTCGCCCTCCGGCATCCGGCTTGCAAAGGCGCTCGGCCACACGGTGCGCGAACCCGTCGCCGCGCTTGCGCCGGTCCACGTCGACGATCCGTGGATCGCCGAACTGGCGGGCCTGACCGTGCCGGACGCCGAACTCGGGGTCATGTCCGGCACGCACCGGATTGCCATGCGCGGCAGCCTGCTCTTCACGCACACCGGTTTTTCCGGCCCGGCCGCGCTGAACCTCTCCGGCACGGTGAACCGCGTCCTTCTGAACGACGGACGCCCCGCACAGGTCGTCCTGCGGGTGCTGCCGGACTGGAAGGAGCAGAAATTCTACGATTACCTGGTCGACGAACGGGAAAAGGTGCCGGACCATCTGCTGAAAAACTCCCTCGCACGCATCATTCCGCGTTCCCTGGCGTCGCTCGTCTGCGAGCGCCTCTTCGGCACGGATTTCCACTCCAAGCGCCTCACGAACGCCGGCGCGCACGAGCTCGCCCATCTCCTCGACGGCATCCGGTTCGCAGTCTCGAAACCGGCGTCCATGGACGAGGCCATGGCGATGGACGGCGGCGTGCTGCTGAAGGAAGTCGATCCCCGCACCATGGAAAGCCGCATCGTCAAAGGCGTGCATTTCGCCGGGGAGCTCCTCGACCTGACCGGCCCCACGGGCGGCTTCAACATCCAGTTCGCGCTCTCCAGCGGACGCCTCGCCGGGATCAGTTCAGCAAACGCGCGGTAGTCTTCTCTCCTTTCCGCCCGACAGCCGGGTATGGGACGGAAATCCGCGCTTCCCGCTTGTATTTTTTCTGTTTTCAGATATATTATTTCCGCAAGACTTTAACTTGACTTCCCACACGGCTAACACGAAAGGATTCGCCATGTTCCTCGGCCCGGACTACCTCATCGGAAACGAAACCGGAAAACGCATTTTCGCCTCGGTCAAAGACCTCCCCATCCTCGATCCGCACAATCACGCGGACGTCGCGGCCATCGCCCGCAACGAAAACTTCAAGGACGCCTGGGAGCTTTCCGCCGCGACCGACCACTATGTGTGGGAAGTCCTGCGGAAGACGGGCATACCGGAGGAGTTGATCACCGGGAACGCCTCCCCCCACGACAAGTTCATCGCCATGGCGAACGTCTTCGACCAGATCGCCGGAAACCCCGTGTACGAGTGGATCCACCTCGATTTCCGGTTCCTCGGCGTCACGGAGCTCCTGAACGCCGAAACGGGCGAGCTCATCTGGAACAAGGTCAACGAGATCCTCGCGAAGGAGGAAAGCCGTCCGCAGGCGCTGCTGAAGCGCATGAACGTCGGGGTGATGTGCTCGACCGACGACCCGGCCGACACGCTCGAACACCACAGGACCGTGAACCAGGCGTTCGGACGCGTGCTGGTGCGCCCGACGTGGCGCCCGGACATGGCGATGAAGGCCGGGAAGAGCAATTTCCCCGCCTATATCGAACGCCTCGGGAAGCGCTGGGGCGTGAAGATCGCCACGCTCGGCGACCTGCTCGACGTGCTCCGGAAGTCCCACGATTTCTTCGCCGAAAACGGCTGCCGCGCCAGCGACCACGGTTTCGAACTCGCTTCCAGCGGCGTCGGCGACGCGGCCGCCGCGGCGGAAACGTTCCGCAAAGCTCTCGCGGGCGAGCCCGTGGCCCCGGAGGAAGTCTCCAACTACGCCGACTACCTGATCGGCGAATGCGGCGAGATGAACGCAAAGTCCGGCTGGGTGATGCAGCTTCACATCGGCGCGGTCCGCGACGTGCGCGACAGCCTTTTCCGCACGATCGGCCCGGATTCCGGCGGCGACGTGAGCGACCTTTTCCAGTCCCACGAAGCGAAGCTCATCCGGTTCCTGAACCGGTTTGACGGCCGCCTGAAAGTCGTGCTGTACTGCCTGGACCAGGGGCATCAGGCCACGCTGGCCGCGCTGGCACGCGCGTTCGGGTCCACGGTCCGCCTCGGGTCCGCCTGGTGGCTCTGCGACACGCCCATCGGGATGAAGCGCCAGCTGGAATACATCGGCAGCGTCGACCTGCTGAGCGCGTTCGCCGGCATGGTTTCCGACTCCCGCAAGCTACTCAGCTACGGGTCCCGCTTCGAGATGTTCCGCCGCATCCTCTCCTCCACGCTCGGCGGCATGGTCGAGGCGGGACAGATGCCGGAACCCGTCGCCATGAAGCTCGCGAAGACCATCTCCTACGACGGTCCGCTGACCTTCTTCGGCTTGTAATTATCGCCTGAAACAAGCATTTATTATCCAAACACT
Source organism: Victivallales bacterium (assembly GCA_016285335.1). The sequence goes on from JAEEQO010000009.1 coordinate 16,194, forward strand.
TTGAACGGGACCTGCGCTCGAGATTCGCGGGTCCCGTTTTCGTTAATGGGAGATGTTGCGGAAAGAAGCGTTTTCTAATTCTTCTTCAGCACGCTGGGCGGGAATCCGATCTGCTGGTGGAACTGCTTGGAGAAGAAGAACTGGTTCTTGTAGCCGAGGCGTTCGGCGGTCTCCTTCACGCTCATGCCGGAGGACAGCATGTTCACGGCCTTCTCCATCCGGCACTGGATCTGGTACTGGCCGATGCTGTAGCCGTTGATCATCATGAAATGGCGGCGGAGCGAGGGGTAGCTGAACGGGATGTCCTTCAGCAGTTCGGGCAGCGGGCTGGAACTTCGGATATTGGCCTGGATGATCTCCTTGACGGCGTCGGAGATTTCGTCGGAGAACCCTTTGATGCGGCTGTCCAGGATCACGGTCAGGAGCTTCAGCGCGCGCAGTGCGATCTGCGATTCGTCGCCCGCGGTGCGCAGATAGGCAAGGAAGTCGTAGCACTGGTTGAGCAGTTCGAGCGAAAGGTTGATGTCGCGCACGGGCCCCTGCGAATCCAGCGCGAAGAGGTGGCGGCACATGGAGCGCACCCAGGAATCGTCCTGGTCGGGCATGTTCCTGAGCTTCAGGTAGCCCGGACAGCTCGCCTCGGTGTAGTCCAGGAAGGCGTCATGCGGCTCGCCGCCGAGCGTGTTCTTCATGAAGTGGAACGCGAGGTAGAATTCCAGCCAGCTGCTGTCTGGATCGATCAGGTTGGAATGGCTGACGCCGGGGATGCGGAAGAAGAGCTTGCCGGGGCAGAGGTGTTCGCGACGGCCGGCGGCGTCGATGTACGTGCCCGTGCCGCGCAGGACGATGGAGACGGAGAAGAGCGGGAAAACGCCGCCGCCCCAGTCGATCTCCTCCTTCTTGCGGATGATGCCGGCGTTGATGGCGTCGCGCCCGATGGAACGGTAGACGCCGCCGAAGTCGATGTCGAATTTTTTCGGGACTTCGAACATGAGGGAATATCTCACCCGAGGTTGATCGGGCCGCCGCTGTGCGGAGCGTCCGCGCCGTCGCCGCCGCCCATGACGCGCTGGACCATATCGGAGAGTTTCTCCTTGGTGATCGGCTTCAGGATGATGGCGTCGAAGTTCGACATATCGAAATTGCCGCTCGTCTCGACGTCGGCGGTCTGGGCGACGATCGGGATGTGCGAGAACCTCGGATCCTTCTTGATCGCGGCGGAAAGCTGGGCGCCGTTCATTTCCGGCATCCACATATCGGAAAGGACCAGGTCGACGGGCTGTTTTTCGAGCAGTTCGAGCGCAGCCTTGCCGGATTCGGCGGTAAAGACGTTCCTGTAGCCGATCCTGGCGAAGATCGCCTTCGCGACGCGGAGGTTCATCGGCACGTCGTCGACAATAAGGACCCGGATGGCGGACAGGTCCTTCGGAACGGCCGGAGCCGCGGCTTTCGCCGTCAGCCGCTTCGTCGGCGCCGCGGCCTTGCGGTAATGCACGCCGTTGAGCGTGACGCTGAACGTGCTTCCCTCGCCGAGCACACTGGAGCAGGTCAGGCTGCCGTTCATGCACGCGGCCAGGCGCTTGGAGATGGAAAGTCCGAGTCCGGTGCCGTTGTTCACGGCGTTGGTCCCGCGCATTCTGGAGAGCTGGACAAACGGTTCCATGAGCTTCTTCTGGTCGTCCCTGGAAATGCCGATGCCGGTGTCGCGGACTGCGAACGAGAGCGTGCCGGCATCCTTCGAGTCGGGCGTGAAGGATGCCATGAGCGTGATGGTGCCCTTCTTCGTGAACTTGACGGCGTTGCCGAGCAGGTTGATGAGGATCTGGCGGATGCGGATATTGTCGATGTCGAGTTCCGGGAGGTCTTCGGGCACTTCGGAGACGAGCTTGTTGGAATTCTCCTGGGCGCGGAACGTGAAGATGAGCATGACCTCGCGGCAGAGCGCCCTGAAGTCGGTGAACGCGGTGATGATCTGCATCTGGTTCGCCTCGAGCTTGGAGAGGTCGAGCACGTCGTTGATGAGCATGAGCAGGGCGTTCGCCGAGGATGAGATCGCGGAGAGATATTCCGTCTGCTGGGCCTCGGAAACGCCGCCTTCCCTGAGAAGTTCGGCAAAACCGATGACGGAGTTCAGCGGCGTGCGTATCTCGTGGCTGACGCTGGCGATGAAGAAGCTCTTCGCCTTGTCCGCCGACTGGGCGCGTTCGAGCGCGTCCATGATGAGGGCTTTGGCGCGTTTTCTGGAGAGGACCAGCTCGATCATGTGGGCGGTCGCCCGCAGAAGCACGTTGTCGTTTTCAACGAACTTGTGGTTGATACCCTCGAAGGTGAACGACACGGTGCCCCAGACTTCGCCGTTGCAGACGATGTTCGAGAGGAAGATTGCGCGAAGATCGACGACGGCGGCCGACTGTTTCCAGTCATTTCCGACGAGTCTCCAGTCGAAGGCGCGCATATCGTTGCAGACGAACGTGCGGCGGTCCGGCGTGTTTTCGAGGATGCCGCAGACGCGGCTGAGCGTCCTGTCGAACATCCTGAAATCGGAATGGCCGTGCCGAGTTTCGACATATTCGGAAACGCAATGCGCCTTCGTGCCGGCCTCCTCGTGCTGAAGCAGACAGCCGCGGCTGGCGCCGATGAGACGGCACACTTTTTCGAGCATCTGCCGGATGCACTCGTCGAAATCATCCTCGCCGATGATGTCCTCGAGCATCTCGTTCACGAACTTCTGGTTCTGGATGAGGTGGTTCAGGTTGGTCACGTCGACCGCGTACTTCATGTTGTACAGCTGGTTGCCGCGGTTGTCGCGGACGGACTCGGTGGCAATGATGTAGTCCTGGCCGCGGTAGGTCGTGCTCTGGCGCCTGGACGCCCCCTTGCTGAATTCTTTGTCGTATGCGGTCATCTTGAGGTCCGCCGTAAAATCGCGGAACACGCGCTCGTTTTCGGCGGGGTCGAGGATGGGATGCGGACGGTCCGCGATCTTGGCGACGGCGGCATTGGTGCGGATGAGCACGTTTTCCGTGTTGAACAGCCAGATCGGGATGTCGATGTTGTCGAGGACCATCTGGTTTTCGACGAGGGCCTGACGGACCGCCTGCTGGCTGCGTTCGCGCTGGCGGGCCAGGGACACGATGCCGGCGCAGCTGGTGACGATGGTCTCGTCGAGTTCTGCGAATTCGCGGCGGTCCTCCAGGAACGACAGGAAGATGCCGCCGATGAGCTTGTTGTTCTCGTAAATCGGGGTAGAAACGAACGTGGCTTCCAGTCTGTCGGCGCCATTGTCCTGATCCAGTCCGTGAGCACGGGCGAAGTCGGGGAAGTCGTCGATGCGGATCACGGAGCCGAAGGGAGCCTCCTGCACGCGTTTTTCCCAGCCGAGCTTTCTGAGAATGACCTGGGGCATCTGGAGCTGCCGCAGTCCGTCGTAGCTCCACTGGCTGGAGAACGTGAACACGCCGTTGTCTTCTCTGGCGGCGATGACGATGCGGGAGCAGCCGAGCTCCTTGCGGAGTGTGTCCGCGATACGGTCCAGAACACGCTCGTAGACGGATTCGCGGTTGAAGTGCGACAGCAGTTCGGAGTTGATGCGCTCGATGACAAGGAGGTTCTGCATGTCGGTGACGTCGCTGGACGCGGCGAGCAGAAGCCTGCGCCCGCTGGTGTCCTGAATGACGCGCGTGACGGTCTTGATGTAATGGCGGCGTCCGTTCGGGTCGACAAGTCCGTCTTCGAAGGACGCCGTGGCATCGGCTTCCTGCACGGGGTCGTTCATGCGTGCGGCGATCCGGATGACATCTTCATTTCCGTGGAATATTTCGAGGTCGGTGCGGCCGACGATATCCCGCGGCGCGAGATTGAAGATTTCCGCGAATGCGTTGTTGCAGAGCAGGTAGCGGAAACCGTCGTCGATGTCCTTCACGGTGAACATGATCGGGATGGCGTTGATCGCGGCGTCCCAGAGAGCCTGGGTGTCTTTCAGCTTCATCATGCTCTGCGAAAGCTCGGTCACGTCCTGCAGGATGCCGAACACCGACGGTTCGCCCGGAACGCTCAGGTCCAGCGTGATCATAGCGCGGTAGTAGCGCAGATTGGAGTCATCGCCGACGCGGAACGAGAACGTGGTCGATTCGCCGTGCCTGCCCGATTTTTCCAGGGCGCCCTCTTCGCGGGCGAAGATCGCAACGTCGTCGGGGTACACCCAGTCTTCGAACCGCATCGGCTCGCCGTTTTCGTCGTTGGGCCAAAGGACATTGAGAAGACTGGAACCGGTGCGTTTGCGGGTGTTGAGTTCGAACCGGAAGAACGCGAGACGCGCCATTTCGGAGGCGTTCTCCATGTTTGCCATGGCCTGGCGGAGTTCCTCGCGCTTGTTCCGTTCGTCCGTGACGTCGCGGAACACGAGGATGGCGCCGATGATCTCTCCCGCCCGGTTGCGGATCGGGGCCGCGCTGGCGGCGATGTGATACCGCGTGCCGGTGGCGGAGACCAGGTCGGTCAGATCGGCGCCCTCCGTGACGATGCCGGACCGCAGCGCGGCGCTGAGCGGCGAGGAAAGCGGCTTTCCGGTCTGCTCGTGGACAATGCGGAAGAAATCGGCATGCGGTTTGCCGAGCATGGCGTCCTGTCCGCACCCGAGCAGCGTTTCGGCGTTCGGGTTGACCAGCGTGACCGCGCCGTTGATATCCGTGGTGATCACGCCGTCGCCGATGGACTGGAGAGTGATCCGGAAGCGGCCGGCGTTTTCCTCGGCCTCGCGCTTGGCGTTTTCCAGATCGGTGACGTCATGGAACAGAATGAACATGATCCTGCGGTTATCGGATGTGCGGATGAGCTTGCGGACGAATCTGCCGATGCGAAGCCGTCCGGCATGATCGCGGAGAGTCCCCGTGGAGTGGTATTCGGGACGGTGTTCCAGGACCTCGATGGCGTGCCGGTCCTCCTCCCTGATGACCTCGGCGGCCTCGCGATCGAGGATTTCGAAGTCGGTTTTGCCGATCATGTCAGGCATTTGCTTGTTCAGGAACTTGATGCAGGCTTCGTTGCAGGAGGTAACGCGGAAATCGTTGTCGACGTCCTTGGTCAGCACGAGGGACGTCATATTGTCGAGCAGAACGGAGTGCTGTTCGAGCAGTTCCTGCATTTTCGCGTTCAGCTGCTGCATCTGGATGCGCGCCTCTTCCAGTTCGGTGATGTTCACGGATGCGCCGAGCAGGAGGTGCGTGCCGTCCTCGTCGGTAAAGGTGCGCTGGATGCAGCGGAGGTGCTGCGTGCGGCCGTCCCAGGACTTCACGTCCATGTTGCGTTCCTGCATCTGCCGGTCCTGCGCGATGAACTCCATGTCCTCCTGAAGGATCTTTTCGGCGAGCTCGCGGGGCAGGAAATCGAAGTCGGTCTTGTCGTTGAGCTCGTTTTCGCCGACACCGTAGAATATGCAGCGGGTGCGGTTGTTGAAGACATAACGGAACTCGTCGTCGATGTCCTTGGCGTAGATGTGGATGGGGAGGAAGTTGATGAGGATGTCCCACATGCGGGTGGTCTTCTTCAGCTGGGCGGAATATCTCTCCGCCTCGCGCCTGGCGACCTGGAGCTCGGTGTTGTCCAGCGAGAAGCAGATCACGGCATCCTGCCCGAAGATCTCATGCTCCAGCGGCGCGAACGAAATGGCGCGGTGGACGTCCTCGTAGTTGTACTCGATCGTGGTCTGGCGCCCGGACTGGAAGACATCATGAACAGCCTGGGACAGCTTCGGATAGTCGATCCCCGTGAGGTTTTCGAGCTTCTTCGGCGCCCTGCCCTTTTCCCGGAGGCTTTCCCGGATCCAGGAGGCGAAGAGGATGTTTTCCGCACGGTTCAAAACCAGTACGCGGCCGGGGAGCGAGTACAGCATGTTCCGGTTCGTGCGCAGTTTGCGCCGCATCAGGCTGAGATAAATGACCTGGAGCACGCCGATCGCGACGGCTATGGCGATGAGCGTGAGGAATGTCTGCCAGTGGCGCGTCCACATCGTTTCGGGCTTGTTGGTGACCGTGACGCCGAGCGGGATGCTGCCGGAGAACGCTTTATAGCTCCTGAACTTCTCGTAGTCAACGACCTTGTGGGGCGTGATGGTCTTTTCCGGGATCCGTGCCGCGCTGCCGGAATTCAGCACCTGCGCGGCCATGCGGGCGGCCTCGCGGCCGAGCTTGTGCGTCTCGATCATGCTGCCGGCTACGACGCCGTTGCCGATGAGCGTGTCGTCCAGCGCCAGGCAGGGGAACCGCCGGTCGAATCCGATGTTCTGCACGAATGCCGTCAGCGTCTCGTTGTGTCCGTTCGCGTAGTCGTGGGAGGGGAAGAAGAGGATCAGCGTTTCGTCCGGGAGGTCGTTCAGTTTGTTCTGGATCGCATGCTTGTTCATTTCGGCGTTGATCCACATGTAGTCGAGCTGCGGGAAATGAAGCTTGCTTTTCGACATGATATCGTTGCGGGTCTCTTCCGAGATCGTCGTGTCGTCCACGACCAGCGCCAGGTTCTGGGCTTCCGGGAAGAGCTTCAGCGCCAGGTCGATCGTCCCCTGCGTGTCGTCCGCGATGCTGATGGCGGTCGAGTTCGGATAGCGGTGCTTCAGGTCGGGCGGGACGCGCCCCAGGCCGACGAACATCACCGGGATGTCCCGCGAAAGCTCGTCGTAGTGCTCCATGATCATTTTCGCCGCCTCGTAGTTCACCGTTACGACCGCGGAGTACATCGCGTCGTTGATCTGCGTGACAAGGCGTTCGAACGTGGAGTCGAGCATCTCCCCCCGGTTCTTGACCGTGGCGTTCAGCTCCACCACATGGCAGTCGATCGGCAGGTTAAGCTCGCGGATGCCTTTGCGGAACGAGTCGAAGAAGTTGCTGGTCACGAGGTCCGCAACGGGATAGGACGTGATGAGCAGGATCGTCTTGACGGGGAGCGGCTGTCCGGCGGCGGCAGGCACGTCGGACTCGGCGGGCGTCTGGGAATAGGCCGCGGACAGCACGAAAATCAGAAATGCCGTCAGCACCCGTGCCGTCAAATCTCGCAAATACTTCATGTGCAGCCTGTCCTCAACTTCTTCCGGTCAAGAGAAATGAAACGCGGCGGGGCGGTCTCCGGCAGTCCGAAAAGGGGATCGGAACGAGGGAACGCCGGCACACGCGGCGAAATTATTTTGTTTTTTTCTTTCCATAATCTATCTTCCTTTTAGAAAAATACAAGTTTTTTTCGCGCTTTCTTTCGCGCTTTCTTTGTTTTTTTTTGTTTTTACACTATATTGTATATGCTTTCGTACTTTTTTTAACTCTTTTGTGTCACAAATCTTATCATGTCCGATGTTTTTTTCATCCCGTTCGATCCCGCCGCGGGGACAGCCGGCCTTTCGCAGGCGGCGGTCCGTCTTCTCCGGACCCTTCTGGAACGCTCCGGAGACGCACTTCTGCCCGCCGACGTGCCGCTGAAGGTGCATTTCGGGGAGAAAGGCAACCGCACGTTCCTGAAACCGGAAGTGTATGACGGGATCATCGACTTCATCCAGGCGCAGGGCCGCGCGTGCCATTTCGCGGAAACCAGCGTACTGTACGGCGGCGAACGCTTCTCGCGCGAAAAACACCTCGCGCTGGCGAAGAAGCACGGCTTCACGCGCATCCCCATCGTCATCGCCGACGGCGCGCGCGGCGAGGAATCCGTGTCCGTGCCGGTAAATCTGAAGCACTTCAAAAGCGCAAGCATCGCGAAGGCGCTGGCCGAGGCGGACCGCGTGGTCGTGCTGTCGCATTTCAAAGGGCACGGCCTCGCCGGGTTCGGCGGCGCGATCAAACAGCTTTCCATGGGCTTCGCCGCGAAAGGCGGCAAAATGGCGATGCACCTGAACGTGAAGCCGCGCATCCGCAACTGGAAATGCAAACGCTGCAAGCTGTGCCTCACGCGGTGCAACGAAAGCGCGATCACCATCGGCGACCGCTCCTTCATCGACCACGACAAGTGCATCGGCTGCGGCGCGTGCTTCTCCATCTGCCCCCACCACGCCGTCTCCATCCTGTCGTTCGCCGGGCTGAAGCACGCGCTTTTCGGCGGACGCCTTTTCCGCGAAAAGCTCGTCGAGTACGCCTATGCCTCCCACCGCGGCAAGCATCATCTCTACATCACGTTCGCCGTGAACGTCACGCGCGGCTGCGACTGCGAACCTCGCCCCATGATGACCTGCGTTCACGACATCGGCGTCTTCGCCTCGCTCGACCCGGTCGCCGTCGACGCCGCCTGCTGGGATGCCGCCGCGAAGGCGGGAAAGAAGTTCAAGGGCGCGGAACAGCTCGCCTACGCCGAAAAGATCGGCCTCGGCACCCGGAAATACAACCTGATCCGTCTCGACTGATCTTCAACCCGCTTAAAACAAAAATGGCGGCGGACTCCCGGTTGAGAGTCTGCCGCCTTTGCATTTCGTCGGCAAGCGAAGCTGAGCCGACTGCATCAACACCGTTTGCGGTGGATTACTTCAGCAGGATCGCCTCCAGCTGGTCCAGTGAAGTCTCGAAGAGGTCCATCGCAGCGTTGACGGGTTCCGGTGTGGCAAAGTCCGCCCCGGCGTCGCGAAGCAGGTCCAGCACGTCGCGCGTGTCGCCGGACTTGAGGAACCGGAGCGTCGGCGCGGGATTGCCTGCGAGCACGTCGGCGGAGAGCTTGGCGGCCGCGGAGAGCCCGGTGGCATACTTGTAGACGTAGAAATTGTAGTGGAAATGCGGGATGCGCGACCACTCGAACCGGATCTGCTCGTTGTTCACCACGTTCGGGCCGAAATACTCGCCGTTCAGCTCGTAGTAATGATCGCTCAGCGCCTCGGCGGTCAGCGGCTCGCCCTCCTCGCTCATCGCGTAGATGTCGCGTTCGTACTCGGCGAACTGCGTCTGGCGGAACACCGTGCCGCGGATGAGGTCGAGCAGATGCGTCAGCAGGTAGGCGCGGAGATTGTCGTCCTGTGCGTGTTCCAGCAGATAGTGGTTCAGCAGAAGTTCGTTCGTGGTGGACGCGACCTCGGCGGCGAAGAGGCAGTAACCCGCGTAGTGGTATTCCTGCGCACGGTCGGAGAGGTACGAGTGCATGGAGTGGCCGAGCTCGTGCGCGAGCGTGGAAACGCTGTCCAGCGTGCCGGTGTAGTTCATCAGGACAAACGGGGGCTTGCGGTAGCAGCCGCCGGAATACGCGCCGGAGGTCTTGCCGCGGCACTCGTAGACGTCGATCCAGCGGTCGTGGAAGGCGTGCTCCAGCGCTTCGCAGTATTCGGCGCCGTAGACCTTCACGGCCTGGCGCACCAGGTCGCAGCCCTCCTGCCACGTGTAGGTCGCCTTCGACGGCTGGACGAGCGGCGTCACGAGGTCGAAAAGTTCGAGCTTGTCGAGCTTCAGGACGCGGCGGCGGAGCTCGAAATAGCGGTGCAGGAGCGGGAGTTTCGCGCGGACGGCGTCGATCAGGCCGTCGTACATGGTCTCCGGCACGTGGTCGGGAAACAGCGAGGCGGCGCGGGCGGACGTGAAATGACGGAGCTTCGCGTCCAGCACGCCCGCCTTCACCGTGCCGTCGAGCAGCGCGGCGATGGTATTCGCGAACGAGGAATACGTCTTGTAGCACGCCTCGAAGGCGTCCTTGCGGACGCGGCGGTCGGGGTTTTCCAGGAACTTGATATAGTTGCCGTGCGTGAGCTCGACGTCATTGCCCTTGTCGTCTTTGATGTGCGGGAAGCGCAGGTCGGCGTCGTTGAGCTTGGAGAAAGCGTTGTGGCCGGTGCCGAAGACGTCCGAGGCGAGCCCGAGGATGCGTTCCTCCGGCTCGGAAAGCGTGTGCGGACGCTGCCGCGCGGTGTCTTCGAGCGTGCGGCGGTAGAACGCCAGCGCGGGGTCGTCCATGAGCTCCTGGAACCGCGCTTCCGGCATGGCGAGGAGTTCGGGATCGAACCATGAGGTCTCGCCCTCGATCTCGGCGTAACGGGCGGCGATGCGGTCGCGGCGGCCGGCGTTCTTGCCGTTGGCGAGGTCCTCGTCGGACTTCAGGTGCGCGTAGGAATACAGCGTTTCGAGGCGGAGCCCGAGCGCGTCGCCGCTCTCCAGCGCACGCTTCAGCGTTTCGGCGGAGTCGGCCAGGTGGCCGCGGAACGCCTGATGCGCCGCGAACAGGTCGTCGAGGCCGCGGAACGCCTCTTCCCATTCTTCGTCGGTTTTGTAGATTTGCGTGAGGTCCCAGCAGGTTTCCGGGGCAAGCTCGCTGCGGAGTTTCGGGGCGTTCGTCTCTGACATGGATGCCGTTCCTTTCGCGTCGTTCACTTGGTCGTGGTTCAAAAAAGGACAAAAAAGCCCGCGGCGTTTTGAGGCGCCGCGAGCTGTGTAATCGAAGGGGATTACTTGCTGAAGCGTTCTTCGAGGGCCTTGCGCTGCGCTTCGAGCTCGGCCGGGAGACGGTCGAACTTGGCGTAGTGCTCGGAGATGGTCTCGAGTTCCTTCTTCCAGCCTTCCTTGTCGATGGCGAGGAGCTGCTTCATGTCGTCTTCGGTCACATCGGTGCCGGTGCGGTCGATGGCGTCGAGGGCGGGGACGTAGCCGATCGGGGTCTCGTCGGCCTTGCCTTCGCCGTCGCAGCGCTCGAAGATCCACTTCAGGACGCGGCTGTTGTCGCCGTAGCCGGGCCAGAGCCACTTGCCGTCGGCGGTCTTGCGGAACCAGTTCACGCAGAAGATCTTCGGAAGCTTGGCGCCTTCCTTCTTGCCGATTTCAAGCCAGTGCTTGAAGTAGTCGCCCATGTTGTAGCCGCAGAACGGCAGCATGGCGAACGGGTCGCGGCGGACGGTGCCGGCCTTCACGTCGAGGGCGGCGGCGGTCACTTCGGAACCGACCGTGGAGCCGATGAACACGCCGTGTTCCCAGTTCTTGGACTGGTAGACGAGCGGGAGCGTGCTGGGACGGCGGCCGCCGAAGAGGAACGCGGCGATCGGAACGCCGGCAGGGTCTTCCCAGTTGGAAGCGATGGCCGGGCAGTTGCAGGCGCGGGCGGTGAAGCGGGCGTTCGGGTGAGCGGCCTTGACGGGCTTGCCGTCGGCGTCGACCTGACCGGGCTTCCAATCATTGCCCTTCCAGTCGATGAGGTGCGCGGGCGGCTCGGTGCCGATGCCTTCCCACCACACGTCGCCGTCGTCGGTGAGGGCGACGTTCGTGAAGATGGTGTCCTTCGCGCAGGAGAGCATGGCGTTCGGGTTGGACTGCATGCTGGTGCCGGGCGCGACGCCGAAGAAACCGGCTTCCGGATTGATGGCGTAGAGCTGGCCGTCCGCGCCGAACTTCATCCAGGAGATATCGTCGCCGACGGTCTCGACCTTCCAGCCCTTGATGGTCGGAATGAGCATGGCGAGGTTGGTCTTGCCGCAGGCGGACGGGAACGCGCCGGTGATGTATTTGACTTTGCCGTCGGATTCGCGCGTGAGCTTCAGGATGAGCATATGCTCGGCCATCCAGCCTTCGTCGCGGGCCTGGACGGACGCGATGCGGAGAGCGAGGCACTTCTTGCCGAGGAGGGCGTTTCCGCCGTAACCGCTGCCGTAGGACCAGATCTCGCGGGTCTCGGGGAACTGCGCGATGTATTTCTTGTCGAGCGGAGCGCACGGCCAGATGCCGTTGTCGCTGGCGCCGTTTTCGAGCGGCTTGCCGACGGAGTGGATGCAGGGGACGAACTCGCCGTCGTTCAGGACTTCGAGGACCTTCGTGCCGACGCGGGTCATGATCTCCATGTTCGCCACGACGTACGGGGAGTCGGTGATCTCGACGCCGATCTTGGCGATCGGGGAGCCGACGGGGCCCATCGAGAACGGGATCACGTACATGGTGCGGCCGTGCATGCAGCCCTTGTAGAGGCCGCGGAGCGTCTGCTTCAGTTCAACGGGGTCGATCCAGTTGTTGGTCGGGCCGGCTTCTTCTTTCGTCTTCGCGGCGATGAAGGTGCGGGCTTCGACGCGGGCGACGTCGGACGGATCGGAGCGGAACAGGAGGCAGTTCGGGCGCTTCACCGGGTTGAGGCGGATCGCGAGGCCGGATTCGACCATTTCGTTGCAGAGGCGGTCGTACTCTTCGCGGGAACCGTTGCACCAGTAGAGATTGTCGGGCTCGCAGAGGGTGGCCCATTCTTTCACCCATGCGACCAGCTTCGGCGCATTGGGGGCGGCATTGAGTTCTTTCATAGTGGAACTTCCTATGGTTTGGGTTGTGTAGGACTGGAGGATTTTTCGTTTCAATAAATCCATTTAATATACACCCTAAACCATGTGAAATCAAGATTGTTTCGCTATTGTTTCGGAAAAAATGCGCCCGCGCGGCTGGATTTTCCGATGTCGTCCACGGGCAGACCATGACCCGGGATCGGGCACTATGACAATGTGAGTGCCCTCCGTGCGCACGGCAAGCAGTGATGCAGCAGTGTCCCGCTTACGCTCGGACACGGCAAGCAGTGATGCAGCAGTGTCCCGCTTACGCTCGGACACGGCAAGCAGTGATGCAGCAGTGTCCCGCTTACGCTCGGACACGACAAGCCGTGATGCAGCAGTGTCCCGCTTACGCTCGGACACGGGGCGTGTATAAACTTGCCCTTCGTGCCGTCGCGAAGCACGGCACAACTAACGTGGAGGGCTTGCCTTTCGTGCGCGAGCGAAAGCCGCGCACTACCGCCGTGGAGGGCTTGCCCTCCTTACTGGAGGCTGGCGAGCCACTCGGCGACGGCGTCCGCGGAGCCGCCTTCGGTCTTGATCTCCTCCTCGTAGACCTCGCAGATCATGGCGGAAAGGTGTTCCATGTCGATCTTCTTGCCGGAGAGGTCGCTGACGGTCTTCAGGAGGTCGTGCTTGCTGAAGGTGTAGCCGTTTGCGGCGACGAGGTCGGCGATCTCCTTGGCGGAGGCGGCGCGGCCGATGGCATCACGGAATTCATCGTCGGACATCAGACGGACGCAGAAAGCTTTTGCGAGTTCAACGGACATGATAGGATCCTTTCAGTATGGATGGTATGTTTGAGATGGTGCAAATACAATAGCACGAATATCGCGAAAAATCAACAGAAAACGGAAAAACAGCCGAAAAATGAGGCGGCGGGCCGGATTCATTTCGACGCCGGTCACAGCGGATCGACCGAACCGTCGGCGGCGTGTTTGGCGAGGTAGTCGCAGATGGTGCGCGCGAACTCGATGCCGATGCCGTTCACTCGGCGGGCGATTTCCTCCGGCGCGGCGTTGCGGAGCGCGCGGACGGAACCGAACTCGCGCAGGAGCGCGGTCTTTCTCGCCTCGCCGATGCCCTCAATCTCGTCGAGCAGGGAATCGCGGATCGTCTTCAGGCGGAGCTCGCGGTGATACGTGATGGCGAACCGGTGCGCCTCGTCGCGGACCGCCTGCAGGAGTTTCACGGCGGCGCCGTCGATGGGCAGGCGGATGGACTCGGATTCGCCGGGGATGAAGACTTCCTCGTGTTTTTTCGCGAGGCCGATGACGGGGAACGGCGGGCACTGGATGGCGACAAGCGCGTCGA
>JAEEQO010000167.1 GCA_016285335.1 Victivallales bacterium
AAGTACAACGCCGCGCAGGGGACCTGCGTGCCGCTGATGCGGTTCGACGGGTGCTCCTCCAACAACGGCACGAAGTCCACGCCGTGTTTGCAGGGCGACCTCTTCGGCGACTGGCGCGAGGAGGTCCTGATGCGCACCGACGACAACCGCCATCTGAGGCTGTTCGTGTCGACCATCCCGACCGCGTACCGGTTCCACACGTTCCTGGAGGACCCGGTGTACCGCATCAGCCTGGCGACCGAGAATGTGGCGTACAACCAGCCGACGCAGCCCGGATTCTACTTCGGGCCGGACCTCATCTTCAAGGCGGCGAAACCCGGCCAGGACGTGCTGTTCCGCGGGACGCTGCTCCGGCTGTACGTGCACTGAGTGCGAACAGAATCGATAAAAAACAGAATTCCCCTCCGGCTGAGTTCAAAGCGGTCGGAGGGGATTGCTTTTTTTGGGGGGGGCGATGTCGGGCGTCAGAGGTCGAGGTGTTCGACGCGTGCGCGGAGCCAGGCGAGGGACTGTTCCCTGCTTTTGAGTTCGCCTTCAAGCCGGAGGTCTTCGGCCTCGGAGAGGATGCGGCTGAAGACGGCGCCGGGCTTGACCCCGAGCGCGATGATGTCGTTGCCGTTCAGGAACGGCTTGCGCGGGGCGGGGAGTTTGGCGTATTCGGCCATGCGGTCGAGCATGAGGACGTAGTTTTCGAGCAGGCCGTGGCACGCGATGCAGTCGAGGCGGTGAAGTTCGAGTTCGACAGGGAAATTCGGATCGGCGATCATCCGCATCCATTTCGATTTCTTCATGGCGTGGACCGAGGCGAACCGCATGTGATTGCGGACGGCGGCGGTCACGGAATCGATGACGGACGAGGGCAGGCGCAGGCGTGCGAGGATGTCCGCGGCCATGTCCGCGCCGCGCGCCTCGTGCCCGTAGAAATGCGGCACGCCGTCCTTGAACGTCTGCGTGAGCGGTTTGCCGATGTCGTGGAGCAGGGCGCTCCACATGAGGTTCGGCGTGCGCCATGCCGCATGGCGGAGCAGGAGCATGGTGTGGACGAAGACGTCGCCTTCCGGGTGGTATTCCTTCGGCTGCTCCACGCCGCGCATGGCGTCGACTTCCGGCAGGACGACCTTCAGGATGCCGAGGCCGGCGAGCATTTCGAAGCCTTCGGCGGGACGCGGCCCGGTCAGGATCTTTTCGAGCTCGGCATGGATGCGTTCGGCGGCGATCAGGCGAAGTTTTTCCGCGGCTGCGGACGCGGCGGCGCATGAAGCCGGATCGGGCGTGAATCCGAGGCGGGAGGCGAACCGGACGAACCGGAGGATGCGGAGATGGTCTTCGCCGAAGCGGACCACGGGATCGCCGATGGTGTGGAGGATGCCGGCGCGGAGGTCGTCGAGGCCGCCCACGCAGTCCACGATCTCCTTCGTCGCCGGATCGAGGAGCAGGCCGTTGACAGTGAAGTCGCGCCGGGTCACGTCAAGGACTTCGTCGTCCGTGTAGACCACGTGGTCGGGGCGCCGTCCGTCGCTGTAGCCGCGTTCCGCGCGGAACGTCGCGATCTCGATCGGGATGCCGTCGACGACCGCGGTGATGATGCCGAACGCCGCGCCGACCGGGACCGATTTTTCGAACAGCGCCTCGATCTCCTCCGGACGGGCGGACGTGGTGATGTCGACGTCGTCCGGCGTGCGGCCGAGCAGGAGGTCGCGGACCGCGCCGCCCACGAAATAGGCTTTGTGTCCGGCTGCCCGGAGCACGGCGGCGGCTTTGACCGCGGCGTTGAAGAGGGGCGTCCGCGGGAGTTCCCCGGAAAAGGAAGAGATTTTCATGAAAAAACGGATTGCGGCTTGTCTTTTTTGCAGAATCTGCTATGTTTAAATGGCACGTTTAAATAATAACGCTGAATCGCCCGAATACAAGCGCATACGCGTCTTTTCCGAAAAAAAAGAACCACAGGAACCCATGCCCGGATGAAGGAAACCCAACTGACAGCCGTCTTCGGCGGCACTTTCGATCCCGTTCACTTCGGGCATGTCTGCCTCGCGGAATACATCCTGGCGCACGGTCACGCGGACCGGATCGTCTTCCTGCCCGCGCCTCATCCGCCGCACAAGCCGGGATTCGAGTCCGCGCCGTTTGCCGACCGCGTGGCGATGATCCGCGCGGCCATCGGCGATCACCCCGGGATGAGCGTGAGCGAGCTGGAAGCCGAACGCTCCGGCCCCTCCTACACGATCGACACGCTGGACATCCTGAAGAGCCGCTGCCCGGAGGAGCGTTTCGTGTGGGTGATCGGGTCGGATTCGCTGAACCAGCTGCACCAGTGGTACGAGTCGGACCGGCTCGTGCGGGAAAACAGCTTTCTGACCTATCCGCGGCCGGGCGCGGAAGCCGATTTCGACCTGCTGCGTTCGGTCTGGCCGCCGGAGCTTGCCGAAAAGCTCGTCGCGAGCGTCCTGACCGGCGCGCCCGAGTTCGACACGTCTTCGACCGACGTGCGCGGGCTGCTGGACGCGCAGGGTGCCGATGCCTGCCGGGACATGCTTCCGGCGCCCGTTCTTACCTACATCAGACAACATCATCTTTACCTTGCCCAAGACAAAAGGAGGCAAAACCGCATGAACGACGGAAACGAAACGAAAAAGCAGAAACTGAACTTCAAAGTCCTGGACGTGATCGAGCTTTGCGAAAAGGTCGCCTACGACCACAAGGCCGAACACATCCTGCGTCTCGACATGACCAAACAGGACGGCGCGATCGGCGACTACTACCTGATCTGCACCGGCCTCTCCGAACCCCATATCGGCGCCATCGCGGAGCGCATCCAGCGCGAGGTGAGGCAGGAATTCGGCATCCATCCGATCACGCTCGACGGCACGCCGCAGAGCCAGTGGATCATCGTGGACTTCGGTTTCCTGCTGATCCACGTGATGACCAACGAGACGCGCGACCGTTACCAGCTGGAGCAGCTCTGGGGCGACGTCCCGAGCTACGACGCCATGGCGAAGCTCGACGCCGAACATGAAAAACTCGCCGCCGCCCGCCGGAAACAGGCGGAACGCGGCATCGCATCCGGAGACGGCGAATGACCGATCCTTTCCGCGACGGCGACTACCGCGACGAATTCGACTGGGAGAAGGAGATCCGGAAGGACGACGACCGGGTCCACGACTACCTCGCCGAACTCCCGCGCTATATCGACCTGCCCGACGAGGACAAGGTCATCTCCAAGCGCATCCGCAGGCGCGGCTCCAAATGGGACGACGATTTCGACGCGCCGGCGGACGACGGCTACGACGACGATTACGACGACGATATCCCGGAAGAGGATTTCACGCGTCACCGCGACGGGAGCGACGTGTACACGGCCGCCTCGAAAATGGCGATCGACCTCACCGAGTATTTCGCCGTGGAGAAGGATCCCGCCGTGGCGAGGGCCATGATGCGGGCGCTGACGCTCCTCGGAAAACTTATGGCGCGTTCGCTGGACATCCTCCGCCTGGAAGACGGCGAGCTGGTCACGTTCCGCATCGCGCTCACCAAACGCTTCCTCGCCGACCTGAACGATCTGATCGGCGAATACGAGAAGTTTTCCGACGCGGAGGTCCGCGACTTCTTCCTGAAGGACGCGTTCACGATGCGCGACGACGCTCTGGCGAAGATCCGCGAATACCGCCGCCAGATGAAACACAAATGACCGTGCGGCTATTCCGTGCCGCGGAAAAATACGGAAAAATGTCGGGATCCGCGGAACAAAGCGGAAAACGGCTTGTCTGTAGAAATAAGGACGACGATGGAACAGGAACAAAGGACTCGTGAAGAGACGCTCCTGACGGCCTTCCGGAACGGCAACGATGCCGCGTTCGACGGCCTGATCGGGATGTACTCCGCGAAACTCTACAAGGTGGCCTATGCGCTGCTCGGCTCCCGCCAGGACGCCGAGGAGGTCGTGCAGGACACTTTCCTGCGGGCGTACCGCGCCCTGCATGCGTTTCGCGGCGAATCGAGCCTGGAGACCTGGCTTCACCGTATCACCGTGAACCTGGCCCGGAACAAGTACCAGTGGAACCACCGCCGCGGCGACGGCCTGAACGTGAGTCTGAACGCGGGCGGCGGCGATGCCGACGGCGATCCCGGGCAGGAGCCCGAACAGGACGTGCCGGACCGGCGTTCCGAGCCGGACCTGGTCCTGGAACAAGACGAAATCGGAAAGAACATCATGAAAGCATTGAACAGCCTGCCGGACAACCTCCGGGAGACCATGGTCCTGCGGCACGTGAACGACATGCCGTACGAGCAGATCGCGCAGAAACTGGACTGCAAGGTCGGCACCGTGAAATCCCGTCTCTCCCGCGGCCGCGAAATGCTTCGCGAACACCTTGCCGCCGTCGGGATCCTCCCGTCCGCCGGCGGGCCTGCCTGAACGAACATAACCCCCATTCGAGGCGAAACAGAACATGAACGACCAAGCGGCTTCCCCCGGCTGCCCGGATCTTGAAACACTGACGGCGGTCTTCGACGGCGAACTCATGCCGGACGAAGCGGTCCGCGCGCATTTCGACGCCTGCCCGGACTGCGCCCGGCGTCTGGCGGATTACGCCGTGCTGCACGAACATGTGTCGCGGCTTGTCGCTTCTGAGCCGGACGAGGGGTTCGACGCCAGGATCGCGGCGTTCGTCCGCGCCGGAGCCGCAAAGGACGCACCCCGTTTCTCCGCCCCGAAACGCGATTTCTCCGATTCCCGCGCCGCGTGGCTCTTCCGCATCGCAGCGCTGTTCATCCTCTCCGGTTTCTTCGTGTATCTCCTGATGGACCAGATGCACACGAAACGGGCTGGTTCCGGCCGTTCGTATGCCGTTACGGAGACCGCAGTGCCGCCCTCCGGGAAGCCGATGCCCGTGCTCGAAGCCGAGCCCGGCGCCGGAGATTTCGTGAAAGCCCGCCTTGTCTCCAATACCCCCTCTTCCCGGCAGTATGCGATCGACATCGACCCGATGCTGATCCCCGCCGAACTCGGCGAGATCCCCGCCGACGGCAGCATCCCGGTCCCTCTTCCGCAGTTCTTCGGGCAGGAGGACGGCGCGACGCACCGGATCGAGCTGCACGGCAATCCCGCGCTCGACGCCATGCGGATGCTGGAGTCGATCCGGCGTGACCTGACCGCGCTGGACGTGCCCGGCCTTTCGGTCGACACGGAAAGCCGCGGGAAATCGCTCTTCACGACGATCCGCCTGGAGTCCGCCGGATCATTCGATATGAGCATCCGTAAGACGGACGGCATGTTCGAGTTCTTCCTGATGAGCGGAAGCGCTTCGGAGGATGACGGCCCGGTGTCGTTCCAAATCGAGTTCTTCTGCGAATGACCGGGAAACAATCTTCCCGCAGCGGTTGTATCCGGCTCCGTTCCGATACGTTTTTTCGAGCAGTGCGGTCACTTCTTGACGAGAAGCCCATCTTGCCGGAAGTGCGGTTTCGGCTGGATTTTTTGGACGGAATGCATTTTTTTTGTTTTTTTTATTAAAAAGCTTCAATAAAACTTGAAAAAAATATTTTCTTGGAGTATTGTATATGGTATAGAACTGTTTAATAAACTCTGGGCGGCGGATTGTTCCGATCTGTCGTCTGTTCCACCGGCGGTGTTCCGCCCCGGTCAACCATGAAGGAGGAAAACAATGAAGAAAACACTTTTCACTGCAGCACTTGCGTTCGTTCTGTCTCTCGGCGGATTTGTCCTGTCCGCAGAGGAGGAAGCTAATACTCAAGCGTCCGACTCGGATCTTCTGAAGCTGGTCGTCGCGTCGAAAACCGAAGCACAAACCTTGATACAAGGCCTCTCGAAGTTGGATGAATCCTATATCGTTAATCAGAATGTTTTGGGTTACATGGATAACGGTGATTTCTGCTCGCTTGCCACGGCAATCGAAAATGCAGAAAGTAAAAGCGCGACGGAAAACGCTACGAATCTTCTGGGCTCCTTTAAGGATGATTTTAAATCCACATACCAGTTCGGCTACAAAGAAAACGGTAAATTCGAAGCCGTCGGTCCCATTCTCAATGTTGCGAGCGATCCCCTTTTCTATGGAGAGTTCAGCTCCGACGGTTTCTATAAGTTGGATTTCGATGAAAATCCGTTTAACGGCATGATTGAAATCTATGTCATGGGTGAGCCTCTGCCCGCCTCCACCGTGACCATGCTGGTTGCCCTTGCCGCGGCCGGCGCCTTCCTTCTCTACCGCAATCGCAAGACGAGTGCGCGTGTGGCTTCCGCACAGGCATGAGCGCAGAGGAAGAGACGAAAAACAACGGCGGGGCAATGCCCCCCGAACAAGAAGCAGAGCGCCCGGAAGAAGCCGGACGCCCTGCCTCTTTGTCTTCCGGCATAGTTCCGGATGAGGCGAATCTTGCGCAGGAATCAGCAGACTCTTCTGCCAATGCCCGCATGACGCGTGAGGAGTTGGAAAGCAAATACCGGAACGATCCCCGGTTCGCCATGCTTTTCGATCACGAAAGAAAGAAAGGGAAACAGGTCTGGTACATCAAAGTCGGCGGTCTGCGCCTGACTCTGAACCGCATCCTGATCCTCTGCGGATTCCTGCTTGTTTTCCTG
>JAEEQO010000168.1 GCA_016285335.1 Victivallales bacterium
ATGAGAGCGTGTTTGAGTTTCATGAAGGTTATCTCCTTGATTTTAGATTGTGGATATGCGGACAATATGGAAAACTATACCACGGATTCCGCGCTTTTCAAGTCCGTAACGTAAAAAAACACGGAATATGGGCAGGATTTCAGGATTATCGCACCCCCACAACATTGTGCCGGAGCGTAGCCCGGCACTACCACAAGCCTCTTAGAGGCCGGGAGAGGAAATGCGGACCACCTGTTCGCGTTCCAGCGCGTGCGGGTACAGACGGTCGCAGAAGATATCGAACGCCGCGTCGGTCGGGGCGGATTCGGGCGTGTCGGCGAGCTTTTTCGCGGGATAAAGTTTGCCGTCGCGGCTGACCAGCAGACGTTTCTTTTCCGGGTCCCACGAAATGCCGAGTTTCACCCATTTTCCCGCAGGGAAGAACGCCTCGCCGCCCGCAAGCGGATCGACCGCATACGTCACATCGTCGACCGTGAAGATCAAGGGGCGTTCCGGCGAGACGGAGAGGTCGAACTCCTCCCATACGGACATCACGGGCACGACGCCTTCCGGGGCCGCCGCGAAACGGATGTTCGCCGAAAACGCGAATCCTGTCCCGTCGGTGAAGTTCCACCACTGCTCCGGTCTCCACGCCGCGCCCTTCATGCGGTGGAACGGCGCGGGTGGTTCGACGGAGGACGCCTCGAACGTGGCGGCGGTCTCTTCCTTTGCCGCGGGCTGTTCCGCGGGGACTTCCTGCGCGGCGGGTTCTTCGGCGGGTTGCGCCTTTGCTTTCTCGAAGAATCCGGCAGCGGACAGGAACGTCACGAAGATCAGCACGGGCGAGATGAAGCGGATGAACACGGACCACGAAATGACCGGGAGGCGCGTGCGGTTGAACTTCTGGAGTTTAGTGAGGCCGCTCAGGTCTGTGCCGGTGCGGTAGAGTTCGCGCGCCGCGCCGTTGGTGCCCCACACCCAGCCGGCATAGAACGCCGCCGCCAGGCCGTTCAGGAGCAGGATCCAGTTGCTGGCGACGTAGTCGACGAGATCGAAAAGGCTGCTCTTCACGCCGCCGAACAGCTTCGTGAGCAGCCAGTGCAGGCCGGAGAGGCCCGACCAGTCGTTCACGCTGAACGAGATCACGCAGCCGAACGCGGTGATCAGCACGGTGGAGAGGATGACGGACACCCGGCGGGAGAGGTTCAGGTTCTGCATGAAGCTCGACACGACCGCCTCCTGCAGGCTCAGGCCGCTGGTCAGCGCCGCGATGGAAAGAAGCAGGAAGAACAGGCCGTTCCACAGCCAGCCGAGGCCGCCGGGGATGGATTCGAACGTGATCGGCAGGGTGTTGAACACGAGCGCGGGCCCCTGCCCCGGATTGCCGCCCTGCGCGAACAGCGCCGGGAAGATGGCGAGTCCGGCGAGCAGCGCGATGACCGTGTCGAAGAAGATGATCCAGAGCGAGGCTTTCAGGATGTTGCGCTGTTTGTTCAGGTAGCTGCCGTAGGTGATGAGGATCGCCATGCCGAGGCTCAGCGAGTAGAACGCGTGGCCGAGGGCGTCCATGATACTGGAGCCGTTGATCTTGCTGAAGTCCGGTTTCAGGAAGAACGAAATGCCGCGGGATGCGCCGGGGAGCGTCACGCTGCGGATCACCAGCACGAGCACCAGCACGAAGAGCAGCGGCATCATGATCTTCGAGACCTGTTCGATGCCCTTCTTCACGCCGAACCAGCAGATCGCCGCCGACGCGAGCATGAATGTGACCGCCATGCCGGAGGAGATCCAGCCGTTGGACGACACGCTGCCGAGGTACGCGCCCGCTTCTTCCGGCGAGGCGAAAACGAGCTCGTGCGCGAACGCTTTCCACGCATAGAGGAAGATCCATCCGCCGATGATCGCGTAGTAGGACAGGATCAGCCCCGCCACCAGCGTGCAGGAGAATCCCGCCGCCGACCAGCCGTAGTGATAGATCAGGATACTCAGGATCACCAGCAGGACCGCCATGCCGAAATTGCCGGAGACGCCGAGCGCGGCGGCGAGCCCGAGCCCGAATCCGCACGCCACCTTCGGCAGGCGCGGAGACCGGATGGCGAAATGCTGAAACGCCTTGATCGGGTCGCCCTGCGAGGCGCGTCCGATGGCGAGTTCCGCCAGCATCACGGGCAGTCCGACCAGCGCGATGCAGAGCAGGTAGACCAGCACGAACGCGCCGCCGCCGTTCTCGCCCGTGATGTACGGGAAACGCCAGACGTTGCCGAGTCCGATGGCGGAACCGACCGCCGCCATGATGAAACCGAAGGAACTGCCCCAATGCTCGTGTTTAACGCCGTCCGCCATGCCTGTTCTGTCCTGTTTGAGAAGGTTGTTTTATCAGCTCATCCGAGCTGGATGTTGTCGATGAGGCGCGTGGTGCCGAATTTCGCCGCGACCGCGATCGTGAAGGATTTGCCGGGTTCGAGCACGGCCGCCGGGAGCATCGTGTCCGAATCGGTCAGCTCGACGTATTCCACCGCGCCGCCGGCAGCCGTGATCTCCGCGCGGATGTCGGCGATCAGCTTGTCCGCCGTGACGCCGGGCTGCGCCGCGAACGTCTTCTGCGCGCGGAAGAGGCTGTGGGAGATCGCCAGCGCGCGACGGTGTTCGTCCTCGGAGAGGTATTTGTTGCGCGAGCTCATGGCGAGACCGTCGGCTTCGCGCACGATGGGCGCGGTGATAATTTTGATCGGGAAATTCAGGTCGCGGACCATGCGCCGGATGATCGCCGCCTGCTGGGCGTCCTTCTGTCCGAACACCGCCAGGTCGGGCAGCGCGGCGTTGAAAAGCTTGGAAACGACCGTGGTCACGCCCTCGAAGTGGATCGGGCGCGACTTGCCGCAGAGGTTTTTGGAGATGGTGTTCTCGTAGACGTGGCAGGTCAGCGGCGCGGGGTACATGTCGTTCACGCCGGGCGCGAAGATTACGTCGACGTTCCGCGCTTCGCAAAGCGCGCGGTCGCGCTCGAAATCGCGCGGATACTTGTCGAAATCCTCGTTCGGGCCGAACTGGATCGGGTTCACGAAGATGGAGATCACGACCGCGTCCGCACCGTTCGCGCGGGCCGCGTCGATGAGCGAAAGATGGCCGTCGTGCAGGAATCCCATCGTGGGCACGAGGCCGACCGTCTTGCCGGCCTTGTGCGCGTTGCGGGACCACTGCTGAAGTTCGGAGATCGAATGGATGATTTGAGTCATGGGGCGTTGTTCCTCGTTTTTCGTTCACTGTGCTGCATTGCGGGCGATGCGGGCGGCCACGGCGCGTTCGTAGGCGTCGAGGTCGTCGATCCTGATCTGCGCCACGCCGGAAGCCATGGCGGCTTCGGCGACCATGCGCGCCACACGTGGCACGACGCGCGGATCGAACGGCTTCGGGATCACGAACGACGCCTTCAGCGGGATCTCGCCCTCGAAAATGCCCTTCGCGGCTTCTTCGGGATAAGCCGCGGAGAGAAGCTGCCGGATGTCTTCCGGCATCGGCTCCGCCACGATGTCCGCCAGCGCGCGGGACGCCGCCAGCTTCATCGCCTCGTTGATGTCGGAGGCGCGGGTATCGAGTGCGCCGCGGAAGATGCCGGGGAATCCGAGCACGTTGTTCACCTGGTTGCTGTAGTCGGAACGGCCCGTGCCGGCGACGGCAGCGCCCGCGGCAAGCGCTTCGTCCGGGAAGATTTCGGGCGTGGGATTCGCCATGGCGAACACGACCGCGCCGGGCGCCATCGTGCGGACCATGTCGCCGGTCAGCGCCTTCGGCACGGAGACGCCGACGAAGACGTCCGCGCCCTTGATCGCGTCGGCGAGCGTGCGTGCGTCCGTGTGGGCGGCGAAACGCTGCTTCTGCGGGTTCAGGTCGGTGCGGCCGTCGTGGATCACGCCCTTCGAGTCGCAGAGGATGAACTTGGAACGGTCGGCTCCGGCGGAGACGTAGTATTCCGCGCAGGCGATGCCGGCGGCCCCCGCCCCGTTCATCACGAAACGGCAGTCGCCGATCTTCTTGCCGACCACGCGCAGGGCGTTCAGGATGCCGGCGAGCGAGATGATGGCGGTGCCGTGCTGGTCGTCGTGGAAGACCGGGATCTTCATGGCCTTCTTCAGCGCGGGTTCGATGGCGAAGCACGCGGGCGCGCCGATGTCTTCGAGGTTGATGCCGCCGAACGAGGGTTCCAGGCGGGCGACCGTCTCGATGACTTTGTCGGGGTCGGTGCGGCCATCGTCCTTGAAGACGCCGCCGATGCAGAGCGCCACGGCGTCGATGTCCGCGAAGCGCTTGAACAGGACGGATTTGCCTTCCATGACGGGCAGCCCCGCCTCGGGACCGATGTTGCCGAGCCCGAGCACCGCCGTGCCGTCGCTGACCACCGCCACGGTGTTGCCGCGGCCGGTGTAGTCCCAGATCTTCTCCGGGTGGTCGTGGATTTCCGTGCATGGGACGGCGACGCCGGGGGTGTACGCCAGGGAAAGGTCGTCCTGCGTGGTGCAGGGTTTCGAGGGCAGGATCTTCAGTTTGCCCGGCTGCGGGTTCGCGTGGTATGCCAGGCTGCGGGAGGCAAGATCGTTCGACATGGTATATTCTCCAAAAAGATGGTTTGACGTTCGGGTTCAGGTGCGGACCGGGATGCCGCGCGCGGCGAGGTACTTCTTCGCGTCGCCCACGGTGTAAGTCCCGAAATGGAAGATGCTGGCGGCGAGCACGGCGTCGGCGCGGCCCTTCTCAATGACCTCGGCGAGGTCGTCCAGGTCGCCCGCGCCGCCGGAAGCGATCACGGGCACCGGCACGGAATCGGCGACCGCGGCGGTGAGCTCGCAGTCGTAACCGTCCTTCGTGCCGTCGGTATCCATGCTCGTGAGCAGGATTTCGCCCGCGCCGAGCTCCACGCCGCGCACGGCCCATTCGAGGGCGTCGATGCCGGTCGGACGGCGTCCGCCGTGGGTGAAGACTTCCCAGCGGTTTTCGCCGGGGACGCGCCGGGCGTCGATGGCAAGCACGATGCACTGCGCGCCGAACCGGTCGGAACCCGCCTTGATGAGGTCGGGGTTCAAAACGGCGGCGGTGTTCAGCGAGACCTTGTCCGCGCCGGATTTCAGCATCAGGCGGATGTCGTCCGCGGTGCGGATGCCGCCGCCCACGGTCAGCGGGATGAACACCTGATCGGCGGTCTTCGCGATCACGTCGACCACGCTCGCGCGGGCGTCGCTGCTGGCGGTGATGTCCAGGAAAACGAGTTCGTCCGCGCCCTGCCGGTTGTATTCCACGGCGGCGGAGACCGGGTCGCCCGCGTCCACCAGCCCCACGAAATGCACCCCTTTCACGACTCGCCCGTTGTTCACGTCCAGGCACGGGATAATACGTTTGGCAAGCATCTGCGGACAGCTCCTTCGTTCGGTTGCAAAACAGCGGAAAAATCTATCCTATTACTATACATGAAAATGCGCATATTTTCAAGGCGTTTTCGAGGCGTTTTCAGGTTGTTTTCCGGCTTTTTGCGCGCGCACGGGGCTTTCGGAGCGAAAAAAGCGCCATCCGGAGAATCCGAACGGCGCGCATGATGAAAGAAACGGTCAGCTTTGCGGAGGCGGAGGCTGCTGCGGAGGATTGCCGCCCTTGTCCGCATCGCGTCCCTCGTTCGAAGGCCGCGGCGGGCGCGGAGGCCGCCCCTGTCCTTGCGGACGGTTCTGGTTCTGAGGACGGCTATTCTGCCCCTGCGGACGCTGTTGCCCCTGCGGACGCTGTTGCCCCTGCGGACGCTGTTGCCCCTGCGGACGCTGTTGCCCCTGCGGACGCTGTTCGCCGGACGGTTTCTGCGGGCGTTCGCCGGGCTTTCTCTGCTGTCCGTGCGGCCTCTGCTGCTGTCCTTCCTGCCCGCCCTGCTGCGGACGCGGCGGTCTGGATGCGGCGTCGGGCCGGACAGCTTCGTCGGATTCGGATGCTTTCTGCCGTGCGGCGTCGCCCTGCCCCTGGCCCTGCCCTCCGGCGCGGATCTTGTATTTGTCGAGGTACACGACCGAGACTTCGGAAGCGGGACAGACCACGGTATGCGTGGAGTCGTCCAGCTGGACCGTGACTTTCTGCGTCAGCAGGTTGCGGTCGACGATGCGTCCGCGGCCTTCTTTGCATTCGCAGAGTTCGCCGCGGCGCGGCATGGTCTTTTCGAGCTCCAGGTAACCCTCATGCTCGTATTTCAGGCAGCATTTCAGTCTGCCGCAGATGCCGGAGATGGTGGATGGCGTGAGCGAAAGGTCCTGCTCCTTTGCCATCTTCACGTTGATGGAAGCGAAATCCTTCAGGAAACGGCAGCAGCAGAGCGGACGTCCGCAGTTGGCGATGCCGCCGAGGATGGCAGTCTCGTCGCGCACGCCGATCTGGCGCAGTTCGATGTGCGTATTGAACTCCTGCGAGAGCTGTTTCACCAGCTCGCGGAAGTCCACGCGCCCGTCCGCGCTGAACTGGATCGTGATGAGCTTGCCGTCGTAGGAATAATGCGCGTTGATGAGCTTCATGGGCAGGCCGAGGCGGTCGACGTACTGGCCGGTGATCCGCAGCGCCGATTTCG
>JAEEQO010000169.1 GCA_016285335.1 Victivallales bacterium
GTATCAGCACGGCTTGCCGTGTCCGAGCGCAGCCGGACACTATTTCAGTGGAGACTCCGTCTCCTAGAGAAGGATGTATTTGAGGATGAAGAGGAGGGAGAAGACGATCAGGATGGCGTTCACGCGGTCGCGGCGGCCAGGATGTAGACCATGGAGAGGAACGTCGTGATCCCGGCGATGATCTCGGTCTTGACGGTTGTGCCGTTTTCGGCAAGATTGAACTTGAACATGTCCTGTTTCCCTATGCACGCTTTTTTTGTAATTTTCAAGGGAAAACGGGCGACAAAAAAGAGCACACCCGCGATCGCGAGCATGCTCTTCGAAATGTAATGTCAGACCGTGATTACTTGCAGTATTTCTCGACGTAGGGCATGACGGCTTCTGCCCAGATCTCGTACCCTTTGGCGGTCGGATGCAGGAAGTCCGCCATGATGTCGCGTTCGAGGACGCCGGTCGGGGTCAGGAACTTCGGGCCGAGGTCTTCGTAGAAGACGGTCTTGTTGTCGGCGAAGTCCTTGATGATCTCGTTGGTCGCGGCGATCTTCGGACGGTTCTGGTCGCTGGGCGTCTGTCCAGCCGGGAAGATGCCGAGGAGCAGAATCTTGGCGTTCGGCGCCTTTTCCTTCAGGGCGTTCACGCAGAGGCGGATGCCTTCCGCTGTGGCCTTCACGTCGGCCTGACGCCAGCCGAAGTTGTTGACGCCGATCAGGAGCATCACGAGCTTCGGATCGATCTTGGAGAAGATGTCGGTCTCCTTGATGACGTACAGGCAGTTCTGGGTACGGTCGCCGGCGAATCCGAGGTCAAGCGGATGGTACTTGGCGAAATTCTTCTCCATGACGTCTTTTCCGGCCTGTTCCCAGAAATGCGTGATGGAGTCGCCGACCATGACGAACTTGATGTCCTTGCCTTCCTTCTCGGCCTGTTCGGTCTTTTCCCTGATGCGCTGGACGTAGTTGCGGCTGAGTTCGGGCGTGGTCACGCGCTGGTAGCCGAAATCCTGTTCGGCGCCGGGTACGGGCGTGGTCAGCGCGGAGACGACTTCGTATTTTTCCGCGCACGCCGCAAGGAGCAGTGCGGCCGTCGCGGCCGCGAAGAATGAAAAGATGTGTTTCATGTGATAAGCTCTTTATTGACAGGACCTATAAGCCATATGAGACCTATAAGTCCTATTGTTTGTTGGATAGGTTCGCGGAAAGGAAACTTACTTGATGCCGTGCTCGTCGGCGAACGCCTTGATGGATTCGCCCCAGATCTTGTAGCCCGGCTCCGCGGGATGCAGACGGTCGAAGTTCATCACGCCCTGGATGAGGTTGCCGCTCTCGTCGGTGAACTTCGGGGTGAGGTCTTCGTAGAAGACGGTCTTGTTGTCGGCGAAGTCCTTGATGATCGCGTTCGTTTCTGCGCACTTGTCTCCGAGGCCGTCGCCGCGCGGGAAGATGCCGTACAGCAGGATCTTGGCGTTCGGGGCCTTTTCCTTGATCGCGAGGACGATCAGGCGGATGGCTTCCGCGGTGGCCGCGGGTTCGGATTCGTGCATGCCGAAGTTGTTCGTGCCGATCATGACCGTGACGAGCTGCGGGTCGATGAGCTCGAAGATGCCTTCGTTCTTGACCACGTGGAGGATGTTTTCCGTGCGGTCGCCGGAGAATCCGAGGTTCAGCGGATGGTACACGGCGAGTTCGCTCCAGCTGTTCTGGCTGGCCTGGCCGCCCTGGCCGCCCTGGCCCTGAGCCGCACCGGCAGGACGCTGGCCGCCCTGGCCCTGAGCAGCACCGGCAGGACGCTGGCCGCCCTGGCCGCCGCCGAATCCGCCGCCCATCGGGGGCATACCGCCCATACCGCCGCCGAAGCCGCCCATCTGAGGCATACCGCCCTGGCCACCGCCAAAGCCGCCCATCGGGGGCATACCGCCCTGACCGCCGCCGAAGCCGCCCATCGGGGGCATGCCGCCCTGGCCGCCGCCGAAGCCGCCCATCGGGGGCATACCGCCCATACCGCCACCGAAGCCGCCGCCACCGAAGCCGCCGCCACCGAATCCGCCGAATCCGCCGAATCCGCCGCCGAAGCCGCCGAACATGCCGCCGCCTTCCCAGAAATGGGTGATGGAGTCGCCGACGAGCACGAGCTTGATGTCCTTGCCTTCCTTCTCGGCCTGCTGTTTCTTCTCCGCGATGCGCTGGACGAAGTTCTGGCTGAGAGCGGGCGTAGTGACCTTCGCGTATCCGGGATCCAGTTCCGCCCCGGCGACGGGCTCGTTGAGCTTGGAGTTGCACACGTCATCATCGGTGGATGCGCATGCGGCGAGGACGGCGAGCATAGCCGCCGCGGCGAAACTTGTGAGAATGTGTTTCATTGTGAATCCTCTTGTTTGTTTTGAGGTTGGTTGAGGTGAATGGTCTGACGAAATTTCAATTCTTTACGTTAATATAACGTCTCCGCCGGGAAAATCAATCCCGCTTTTCCCATATTTTCTTGTAAAATATAATTTGCTTTTTTATATCCTATACTGTATATTTTCTGAACCATTTTGTTCCGCTCCACGTTTTTATTCCCAGAAAGGCCCCCGTCCATGACGCATTTCCCCCGCGCAATCACATCGCTTTCCGCTTCTCTTGCCCTTGCCGGCGCCATCGTCGGCACGGCTTATTCCGATACCACATCCACGCAGGACACCCCCATGAATCCCTATCCCGAATACTTCGCCGATTTCCGAACCACCGGCGTCAACCGCGAACCCGCCCACGCCCCGATCTACGGGACTTTCCACGACGAAGCGTCCGCCGAATCCTACCGGAAAACGCCGTCGAAATACACGCTGAATCTGGATGGCGAATGGAAATTCCAGCTTTTTGAAAGCCCGAAAGCCGCTCCCGCCGATTTCATGCGCCCGGAGTTCAAAGACGCGGAGTGGTTCGACATGGCCGTGCCGTCCAGCTGGCAGAACGACATGCGAATCCCGGACCGCGCCATCTACACGCGCGATGTGTATCTGTTCCAGAAGGAGGCGAACCCGCCGCTGCTGCCGGAGGCCAACCCGACCGGATGCTACCGCTGCACGTTCGAGGTCCCGGCGGACTGGCTGGCGCGCGACGTGCGGATCGTGTTCGACGGCGTGGAAAGCGCGTTCGATGTGTGGGTGAACGGTGCGTACGTCGGGTATGCCGAGGACAGCCGCCTGCCGTCGGAATTCGCGATCGCGAAGCACCTGAAGCCCGGCAGAAACACGCTCGCCGTGAAGGTGTACCGGTTCTCCACCGGGACGTTCATGGAGTGTCAGGACGTGTGGCACATGAGCGGTATCTACCGGAGCGTCCGCCTGATGGCGCTTTCCCCGGTGCATCTGCGAGACTGGAGCGTGAAGACCGCGTTCGACGGAGAAATCAAGCCCGGCAGCGACGCGAATCTGGACATCACCGCTTATGTGGAAACGCGCGCCCTGCCGCCCGAACCGATCGGAAACTCCGGGTCGAGCTGGTACTCCGGCGTGCAGGTGAAGGCGCGTCTGCTTGACGCCGACGGCAGGCTCGTCGCCGAGAGCGAACCGGCGAAGTTCCGCGGCCAGACCAGCATGTACGGACGCCAGACCGAACGCGGCGCGGCCATGATCTCCATGAAGGTCGCCGCGCCGAAGCAGTGGTCGCCGGAAACGCCCTACCTCTACAAGCTTTTCCTGCACCTCGTGGATGATGATGGAAAGACGCTGGAAGTGCAGTATGTCCCGGTCGGATTCCGTCAGATCGAGATCAAAGGCCGCGACCTGCTGCTGAACGGCAAACGGTTCATCGTCCGCGGCGTGAACCGTCACGACTTCAGCGCGAAGCATTCGTTCTCCGTGACCGAGGAGGACATGCGCCTCGACATTGAGACCATGAAAAAACTCAACTTCAACGCCGTCCGCACGTGCCACTACCCGGACAACGACCTCTGGTACGAGCTGTGCGACGAATACGGCCTGCTCGTCGTCGACGAGACGAACATCGAGACGCATGGCATGGGCGCGCAGCTCACACGCGATCCGGTGTGGGGCCCGGTCTTCCTCGAACGCGCCCAGCGCATGGTCCTGCGCGACCGCAACCACCCGTGCGTCGGCATCTGGTCGCTCGGCAACGAATCCGGGATCGGCGCGAACCATGCCGCCATGGCGGCGTGGATGCGCTTTGCCGATCCGACTCGCCCCGTGCAGTACGAAAGCGGCAATCCACCGCCGTCCGTGAGCGACATCTACTGCCCCATGTACCCGCGCGTCGGCCACATCAAATCGGTCATGGACAACCCGAACGAGACGCGCCCGTTCATCATGTGCGAATACGCGTATGCGAAGGGCAACGCCACGGGCGACTTCTTCAAGTACTGGGACCTCGTGCACGAGAACCGCGGATTCCACGGCGGATTCGTGTGGGACTGGGCGGACAAGGCCATTCTGAACACCATCGCGAAGACCGGCGAAGTCAACTACGGCTACGGCAACGACTTCGGCGAGAATTACGATTATTCGTTTATGGGCCAGCACGGCACGCAGGTGCTGAACGGCATCGTGGACGCAGAGGACAAGCCGCATCCCGGCGCGCAGGAGGTCCGCGTCTGCCAGTCGCCCATCCGGTTCCAGCTCGACGGCGGGAAGCTCACGGTCATCAACGAACGCAACAACGCCTCGACCGCCGACCTTAAATTCCGCTGGGAAGCCACGAAAAACGGGGATATCGTCAAGTCCGGCGAACTCGACGTCCCCGTGACCGAGTGCTTCGAAAGTGCGGCCGTGGATGCGCCGTTCCGGGATGAAATCGCCGATCAGGACGACATGTGGTTCCTGAACCTCTATTGCGACGGTCCGAAACACGAGATCACGCGCGTGCAGTTCCCGCTCAGCGACGCCGCCCGGAAGCTCATCGCCCCGGAAAAACTGAAGGGGAAAAAGCTTGCGCTCGATTCGTCGATCGACTGGACGCCGACCGAGA
Source organism: Victivallales bacterium (assembly GCA_016285335.1). Next base: position 4,959 of record JAEEQO010000169.1, read on the forward strand.
CCGAAGACGCCCTCACGATCGGGCCGTTCACGTGGTCCAAACAGGACGGCCGCCTGATCTCCATGAAACGTCCGGACGGGACCGAACTGCTCGCCGCGCCCGCCGAAGAGATCTTTTTCCGCGCGCCGACCGACAACGACCGGATGCTGGACCAGGACGGCACGTTCGCGAAGGACTGGATCCCGCTGTTCCACGCCGAACGCAAGCTCGTGGATTTCAAGTGGGAACAGACGCCCGGCGCCGGGCATTATCACGTCTATGTCACCACGCGCATCGCGGACCGGATCGACTCGCACGTCAAATGGACGATCTCTTCCAGCCAGAACCGGTTCCTGGATTATCATCAGGAAGTGAGGTTCAAACATGACGACCTGCACTCCGTGGCGCGCGTCGGCATGATCTTCCCGCTCGTCGAGGGCTTCGAGAACGTGAAGTATTTCGGGCGCGGCCCGTACGAAAACTACCCGGACCGCACGCGTGCCTCGCTCGTCGGCCGCTGGGAGACCACCGTGACCGGCATGCTCGAAAACTACCTCGTGCCGACCGAATGCGGCGGCCGTGGCAAGGTATTCTCGCTGGAGCTTTCCGGAAAACCGGGAAAGGATCTGCGCGTTTTCTGCCGGACCGGCGTCCAGTTCTCCGCGCTGCACGTCTCCCCGTGGGACCTGATGGCGGCGGACCACAGCTGGGAACTGAAACCCGGCAAACGGACGTGGCTGATCGTGGACGGCGCGCACATGGGACTCGGCGGCGACGACGGCTGGACCATCAACGTGCACGAGGAGTACCAGCTGCGCGCCCGTCCGTCGGGATACTTCCTGGATTTCTCGCTCGATTTCCTCGGGGAAGCGGAGCCTCCACTGATGTAGTGCCCGGCTCCGCTCGGGCACACACGGCGTGTGTTGCGGTAGTGCCGGGCTGACGCTCCGGCACACATACTGCGTGTGTTGCGGTAGTACCCGGGCTATTGGTGATGCGACCGGGGGCCGCTGTCTGTGAAATAGTTCCACGCGTATTTTGCATTTTCCCTGACGACGATCCATGCGTATTCCAGCCTGGTATCGGCGTTGTAGCTAATTTCCTTCTTCCTCTCCCAGCGTTCCGCCTCGCGTTCGTCGTGCGGCTCGCCGGGCGCTTTGAGGCAGACCGCCAGGGATTCCATCGCATGCTCGACCCGCTGTTCGGCGGCCTTGCGGAACCATTTGACGGCTTCCGCCTTGTCCGGCGGTACCCCGGTCCCGTCGAGATAGCACTGCCCGAGAAAATATCTCGCCCTGGGGTCGCCCAGCCCGGCGAGGTGGCGGAGCATTCCGACGCCTTCCGCCTTGTCTTCCTCCGTTTCCTTCTCCAGCAGGATCCTCGCCAGCCTGAGCTGGTAATGGAAAAAACCGCTATGCTTCGCCAGTTTGCGGTAAAACGCCGCGATGTCTTCCGTTTCGAGCCCTCTTTTCTTGCGGAGATTCTGCACGGAGACCAGAAGACTGAACGTGACCTCGCTGGTCTGATCCGTGTTC
>JAEEQO010000170.1 GCA_016285335.1 Victivallales bacterium
TTCTTCGTCCATTTGCCCTTCTTGAACGTGAGCTGGTAGACCGTGAACTTCGCACTGGTTTTTTCCGTTCCCCATGTGTCGACGGTGAAGGTACAGTCGCCAGTGTCTTCGAACCTGATCTCGGCATAGTCATATTCGTCTCCGAAGCCGACGAAGCTGTTGAAGGATTCCTTCATGACTTCGACATCGTCATTCTCCATGACAACAGCTTTCCGGTCTCCGGTTTTCACGATCGTCCACTCGAGATCCGAATTGAGGTCCTTGTTCTTCTTGTCAAGGAACAGAGTGTTGTTTAAGCCGGTGTCGGAAGCGTACACGATGCTGTCGACACTTACGTTGTACCACGCTGAGCCACCCTTCGATGCGTTCGTGCTCTGAACAGAGACGTAGTACCCGGCGCCATCGTCCAGGCCGTCGGCAATGCGGTCGAGTTGAATCCCGTTGACAGAGCGCGTCGCATAGCCCGGATTGTTTTTCTCGGCGCTCTTCAGCGAGACGGTCAGCGTCTTGACCGCCGACGAACTCCACTTGCCCTTGTTCAGCGTCAGCTTGTAGACCGTGAGTTTCACGTTGTCCGTAGAGGTGACCGTGAAGTTCAGCTTCAGGGGCTGCGTCGCAGACAGCTTCACATAGTCGTCGGAATCGCCGTATCCGACGAAGTTGTTCCAGCCGCCTTCCACAACGGGTGCGTTGGCGGCCTCGATCTCGTTCGTGTCAAACTGGACCGTCTGGACGCCGGATTCGGTGATCTCAACGGGCAGGAAGTTCGCGATGTTTGCGGACGGAACCTTGTTTTTGCCGTTCTTTACCAGCAGCGGACCATTATTACCGCCCTCGTCGCCGTCTTCGAAGAAAATGCTGTCCGTCAGGTCGACGTTATAGAACACGCTCGTCCCGCCCTTGTTCTCGACGGCCAGGAAGTACTGAAGGTCGGCGGTTTTCGGATCATTGGGATTGACATAGACTATGGCCGTTTTTGCGGGCTTGTTCTTCGAGGACGTGGCAGATTTCAGTACTTTCTTTTTGCCGGTAGTCGGATCGTAGCTGATGAGCGAGAACTTGACCTTGCCTTTTTTAGTCTGGTCATACGACGAAATGCTGAAGCGAAGTTTCGCGGCGCTGGACATCGTGATCTGCGTGTAGTCGGATTTGTCATCCTCCCCGACGAAGTTGCTGTAGGGGATGCCGGTCGTTTCGTCGACGTAGTTCACGGAGGAATCCAGCTTGATCGCCCCGGTTCCCGCACCGATCGGGGTTTCGTTGTCGGTAAGATTCCGGTTGATTTTTCCGTCTTCGCCGAAAAGCGAATCGTTTTTGTGTTTATCGGGGCCGTTGATCAGGATGTTGTCGACCGTGTAGGTCACGATCGCAGACTCGTTCCCGGCGGCGTCCGTGGCGCGGAACTGGACCGAGCCGTTCTTCTCGAACACCACGCCGTCCGTGTAGTCGTACCAGTTCTTTCCGTTAAAGCTGTACTGCCGCAGCGCGGAATCCTCGCTGAACGTGGCAGTCACTGTCACGTCCTGATCGGTGATCATCCCTGCGACATCTGCGACCGCGATCGGATCCGCCGGCGGCGTCTTGTCGATATAGTCGACCGTAAATGTGGCGAGTTCGGAGTAACCGCGGATGTTCTCGGCACGGAACTGGACTTCGGCATTCTCCGTCAGGACAACGCCGCCGTCGCCGTAGTCCAGCCACGTCTTTCCGCCGTTCAGCGAATACTGACGCTGCATCGAATCCGCGCTGAACTCCGCCGTGAGCGTGACGTCCTGATTGGTGAGGGTCAGGATGTCGGCGGCGACGTTCGAGACCGTCGGGACGCTCACGGTGAGCGTCTTCACGTTTTCGGCGTGGTCGGTGGCACGCAGCTGGAAGTCGACATTTCCGCTGACAGTGAAGCCGTAGCGGCCGTCTTCCCCGCGAACGGCTTCCGTCCATTCGCCGTCGCCGATGCGAACTTCCACTACCGGCGCATCGTCCAGGTCGTCCCATGCTTCGACGGAAACCTGCGATTCCACGCCGTCCTGCAGGAACTGCGCGCCCGAATCGACGCGGAGGTTTGCGAATTCCGGCGCGGTGGCGTCATAGTTCACCGTGTAGGAGACGATTCTGGAGTCCTTGCCCTTATCGTTCTTCGCCTTGAACTCGACCGTGCAATATTGCGAAAGCGTGAGCCCCTTTTCGTTGTCGAGCTCGATCCATTCATCTTCTTCCCCGGCGGGGCCTTTTCTGGTCTTGACCGCCTGCTTGATGCGGTACCAGATGGACTTGGAATACTGGTTCACTTCCGTCTTGATGTTGATCGCGTACTTGGACCACTTGCCCTTCAGCAGTTCCTTGCCGTCCGACGTTGCGATGATGTCGGTGATCGCCGCGTCGGTCGAGAGCACGGAGAACACCAGCCCCTCGTCGGTGGTATTGGAGAGCTTGTAGGTCAGCTCGTCCGTCACCTGCAGGAATCCGCCCACGGAGATGGTCCCGGCAAACGAGCCGTCGCGGATCACCTTCAGCGAGCCATTGTATTCTTCGGAACCGCCGGCAAGAACGTATGCGCCGCCCGCCTGGTCCGCATTGACGGAGATCCGGTCCAGCGTCACGCCCGTGAGGTTGGCGAGGTTGTCGATCATGGCGGTCTCGCCGGGCGCTTCGAGCTCGGTCAGGTCGAAGTTCACGGTCAGCGTCGCGGCGTCCGCGATGGAGTTGTTCATCTCGACGCGCTGCCAGTCGGTATAGGTGTCGCCCGTATTCGGGTCCGTCACCTCGACTTCGACGTATTCATAGCGCTTGCCGGTCGTGAAGACCGTGCCCGCGAGGTTCAGCGTGCCGTCCAGCACCGCGCCGTCGCCCTTGACAATGAGCATCGCGGTGGAATGGACGTCGGCGTTCGACAGGGTCGGACCGGCCGTGCCCGGTTCCTTGGAGCCGTCCAGCAGAGTGATGACGCCCGCGCTGGCGTTCACGTTGTTCGCCGTGCCGCCTGCCATGACCTCAAATTCAACGGGGCCGACTTCGGTGTCGTTGCCCGCCGGGCCTTCGTACCCTTCGGGACAGAGCATCGTGACGGAGTTGACCACGCCGCCCCTCTCGACGCCCATATAGCCGCCGTTGAGGACCGTCGCTTCCGCGACCGCGCCGCTGCCGTAAACATAGATATTTGTGCCGTAGGCGTTTTTGCCGCTGGCAATGGTCGCGGATAGTCCGGACGCATAGCCGCTCGTGGCGATGCTCGCGCCTACGCCCTGAAGTTTGGTATCAAGCATCTTGCCGCCGTTTTTCACGAGGACGCTGCCGTAGCCGCGCAGATCGCCGCCGGCCAGCACGCCGCCTTCGACGATCGTCATGGAGAGGCGCGCGGAGACGTAGGCGCTGGAATAGAAGAGATCGCGGTACTCATGGCCGAACTGACCGCCGAAGCCCGTCAGCACGCCGTCGTTCGTCTGGAACGTGCCGTTGCCCCAGTCCGCCGTCCAGGTCCCGTTCAGGGCGGTCGGCGTGTAATCCTCGTTTACGGTCTTCCCGAGCGTGAACTCCAGACCGGCGTCCTGCTCGATTTTCACGTCGGTCGCTGTGAGGCCGAACTTGCTGTTGACTTCCAGTGCGCCGCCGTCCCTGACGGTGATCCCTTTCACGGTCGCGCTGCCGGCAAAGTAGTCGCTCCAGCCCGAACTGTTGGCGAAGATGATCCGTCCGCCGGAGGCAACGAGGCCGCTCACGTCCGCGCCGTTGCTCACATAGATGGCGCCTTCGTCGCCGACGGTCGCGCCTTTCACGATGCCGCCGGAACTCACGTTCATGTAGGCAATCGTAGTGTTATAGGCCGTAGGATTGCCTTCGTCGTCGCGAGAAGTGATCGTTTTATAGCCGCGGACGGTCACGTCGATGGCCTGCTGATCCTTGGTCAGGGTGATGTTGCCGGCGAAGTCGAGCCCGCTCACGTACGCCACGCCGTTGGCGGTCACGCCGTTCATGATGCCGCCGCCCTTGTTGGCGATGACGCTGGGCGCATTGCCTTTCCGGAAGCCCCAGTCGAGGGTATTCGTCAGCTGTCCGCCGGAATCCAGACGCACGCCGTTCAGCACGGTGGTGTCCATGTACTGCGGACCCGACAGATCGACGTGGCCATCGCTGTCTCTCTCCCCCACCTGATGCGCACCCGCCCAGCCGGAAAGATACAGCACGCCGCCCGCGGCGACGAACACTTTGTCGATGGTGCCGCCCTTCGCCATGGCGATGCCGCCTTCCAGGACCGTCACGTTCGTCGCCGTGCCGCCGGAGGAGACCAGCAGGCCCGCGCGGCTTTCCGTGTACTGCGATTCGAAATGCTCGAAGTTGCTGACCGCGCCCTTCACGGTAACGTTGTCCGCCAGACCGCCCGCCACCACGGTCAGGACCTTGCATTTGTCGCGGGTGTACGAGGGCGTCCAGGTGTCGCTGTTGACGATGTCGTTGCCGGTCTTCAGGGGCGAGGCGGAGCCGATGTTCTGCACGATGCCGCCGGACCCGACCATCAGGAAGCCCGTCCAGTCGAAGCCGCCGCTGCTGACGTCCCCGTCGAGGACGGTGTAGTTTTCCAGCGTGCCGTCTTCCTCGTTGTACACGCCCTTCACCACGCCGAAGTAATATTCGTCGTAGGCCGAGCCCAGATAGGGCCCCGTGCCGTAGTAAGAATCGGACGAGTAGCGCGAATGGTTGTCCTTCAGCACGACGGTGCCGAGGCCGTTGAAGGTGACCGCGCCGTTGCCGATATAGGTGAAGTCCTGTTTGTTCCAGTTTGCGGTAACGACCAGGCCTTTGCTGGCGGTGACCGAGTGGATCTCGCCCGGATCGATCGCGTCCCAGGTGTAATCCACATAACCGCTGGTGCCGCCGGAGGAGATATACTGTTTGTAGCCGCCGCTGCCCTCGCCGAAGAACTCGATGACCGCCGGGTAAGCGCTGCCGAGTCCCAGCACATCGCCAATCCGCAGGTCCAGGTCTTCCACCAGGTTGTAGTTGCTCTGCTTGTTTTCCCTGCTGTGCCAGCGGGCGTTGACTTCGCCCCCTCCGGTCATGATGACGCGGCCGCCTTCGATCTTCACGTTATAGACATGGGCGCCGCCCGTCACATCCAGCGTCGCGCTCACGGCGCCGATAGCCTTGGAGACGTTGCCGTCCGTATACTGGTACGTCTTCCAGCTGCTGACGTTGTTCGAGACCGTCACATCGACATCCGCCGCGACGCCGAGATAGGAGAATCCGCTGACGTTCATGATCCATCCGCCGGCCACGCCGATGTCGCCGCCGACGTACCTGCGGTTATAGGCCGTATCGTCGCCGAGGTTCGTATAGACGGCGCCGGAATTGTACATGGCGCTCATATACTGACGGTAGGTGGCCGAGGCGGAAGCATACATGGCGGAGGACCACGCCTCGCCGGAGCCGTAACTGCCGTGCGCCGAGGAATAGGCGTCCTTGATGGTCTCAGAGTGAAGCCAGAAATAATCATGCGCGGCGGAATAATAATCGAAGGTCTGCAGGACGGGGTCCATCACCACGCCGGAGACATAGCCGCCTCTGATCTGCAAGCTCGCGCCCCGGTCCCCGATCCACGTGTCGGTGGTGCCGCTGCTGTTGACGAACGTGGTGCTGGTGGTGAGTCCGCCCATGGAGATGGCGCTGACTCTCGCGCCCTTGTCGATATAGAGCGAGCCGCCTTTGCCGATGTTGATATTGCTGCCGCTGGCGTTGCTTCCGAACGAGACATACGAGCTCTGCGGCGCGGTCGCGAGGAAGCCGCTCATGTAGGAGCGGCTGTTGAGATAACCGTTCGACGGATAGTTCCAGGTCGCCCGGGGATCGGTGATCCCCTCGAACTGAAGGCCGCCGCTGGACGCCATGTTCAGGTCCTTCAGGATGCCGCCCGTGCCGGAGGCATACGCCGTGGTGTATTTCCAGTAGCCGTCGCCTACCATGCTGCCGCCGCTGGTACCGGTGACGACCCACTCGCTGGTCACGGTGTCCGACAGACCGGAGACGTACACCCGTCCGCCGTTGCCGAGGGTGATATTGGTGGCGGTGCCGCCCGAGGCGATGGTCATATTGGTATGGGAACCCCAATATGTCGGTACGAGAACGCCGTTGCTTTCATAGAGGAACGCGCTGACGTCGCTTCCGGACCATTGTCTGTCGAGCCCGACGGTCAGGTGGTTCACACTCGCGCCGCTGCCCACATACACGCTGTTGAGCACGCCGCGGACCACGAGGCCGTCAACGAGCACGCCGGAACCGGTCTGGCTGCTCACCGGAGTCCAGCCGTTGTATTCTTCGGCGATGGACAATTCCCGCAGATTCCGCCGGACCTGGCCGCCGGATAGGGTGACGCTTCCGCC
>JAEEQO010000171.1 GCA_016285335.1 Victivallales bacterium
CCCGCCGCACATCTGGGGGCGCGACCGCAATGCGATCACGGCCGAGGCGAGCATGAGCGCCGACCCGATGAAAAGAAGGATCGTGTAAAGTCTCCGGTGATTCATGGCGCGCTCAGTCGTTCGGGAAAATCTCGTCGTTCTTCAGGATGCGGACCTTGCCGTACTTCTTGAGGCCGTCCTGGTCGATCTGCTTCAGGTCGGCGAGGATCAGGATGATGTTCTTCTTTCCGGCGACGCGTTCCTTCGCCTGGGCGATGTACTGGTCCATGCTCATTTTGAGCAGGCCCTCGTAGGCGGTCTTCCGCGATTCTTCCTTCAGGTCGAACTTCTTCATGGTGCGGCGGACGCCGTAGTAGCTTTCCTTCTGGACGCGGATGTTGCGGAACTGGGAAAGCAGGTTCTGGCGGGAGGATTCGAACGCGGCGGCCGCGCCCGTTTCGGGGCTGTTCAGCAGGGCGATGACGCCATCGAGCGAGGTAAAGAGCTTGTCGTGCTGGGTGCCGATCGCGCCGTAGGACATGGAGTAGCCGTTCGGGTCGCGGCCGGGGTTGGAGTAGCCCGCGCCGACCGAATACGCGAGCGCCTGGCGTTCGCGGAGCTCGTTCATGAACGTGCGGGATTCGAGCGTGGAATAGATCTCCTCGAAATCGTAGGGTTTGTCCTTGTATCTTCCGTCGAGGCGGATGACCTCGATCTCGGCCTGCGCCGCGCCGGGGTAGTCCACCACGTAGACCATGTCCTCTTCGGGCTCGACCGCCATGAAGAACTCCGTCTTCGGGAACGTGCCGGGCGCGCCCTTGGGGTCAAACGAACCGGCGAGAAGCTCCTTGACTTCCGCGTCCTTCGCGGGGCCGTAGTACACGACGTCGTGCGTGAACGTGCGCAGGCCGTGGATGCGTTCGATAAGCTTTTCGGGATCAAGCTCGCGCATTTTCGCCACCGGCAGGATGTCGGCGGAATAATTGTTCGGGCCGCCGTAGATCGCATAGCCGGCGGCGGCGGAAAGCCGGGAGCTCCGGCTCGAACGGCGGTCCGCGCGGCTCTTTTCAACGGCGTCGACGAGCACCTTGTAGGATTCGGCGTCGGCCTTCACGTTCGAAATGACGTGGAGGAAGAGCGCGAGCGATTCCTTGAAATTGCGCTGGAGGCCGCTCAGCGTGAAGCCGCAGCGGTCGGTCTCGACGAACGTGCCCATGCGGGCGGCGAGCTTGAACCATTCCTGGCGGAGCTCCTCGGCGGTGTACTTGTCCGTGCCGAGCTCGTCGATCCAGCCGAGCGCGAGGGCGAGTTCCTTGTCCATGCGGGAGCCGACGGGGAACTGGAGGGAGAGCGAGAACCGCTCGTTGATGTCGTTTTCGGAGGTGAAGAGCGTGATGCCGTCGGCGAGCTGCGTGATGTGGAGGTCCTTCTCGAGGTCGGGATAGACGGGGCCTTTTTCGGGTTCGGTGGGCAGGAGCTCGAAGTTGCGTCCGAACTCGGACAGCTCCTCATGAACGGGCACGGGCGTGATCGGGGGCTTCTCCGCCTTCACGATACCCTTCGCCTCGCCCTGGCGCTTGTAGACGATCACGTAGTTGTCGCGGTAATTCTTCTTCGCGAACTCGACGATCTGCTCCTTCGTGATCTTCTCCATCGCGTCGATGTCGTTCAGCTGGTCGACCAGCGGCCTGCCCTCGATGAACGCGTTGTTCAGCACGTGGGCTGCCGTGGAGGCGTCCTCGGAGATCGTGATGAGGGAGAGGCGCTGGTTGTTCACGATGGCGGCGGGCAGCCAGTCGGGGAACTCGCCGCGTTTGAGCTTTTCGATCTCGCCGAGGATCAGGTCGCGCGTCTCCTCGAGCGTCTTGCCCTGCGCGGGCTCGGCGGCGAAGACATGCAGCAGGTAATCGCGCATGCTGGAGATGCCGCTGGATTCGGACATGACCTTGCGCGGGAGCTCCAGGTCCAGCTCCATGATGCCGCACAGATTGTTGTTCAGGATGCTGTCCACCATTTCCAGCATGACCTCGGTGTCGCGGTCGGCCTCGAACCGGTACGCCAGCTGGATGCTTTCGGAGTCGGGGCCGACGACTTCCGCAGTGCGGACGGATTCGATGGGCTCCTCGCGGCGGACGCGTCCGCCTTCGCCAAGCGCCTTCCGTGCGGCAAGCTGCTTGTCCGTGTCGGTGCGGAACACGCCGAAATACTTGCGGACGGACCGCATGGCGGCTTCGTAGTCGAGATCGCCGGCGAGGATGATCGCCATGTTCGCGGGCTGATAATACTCGAAGAAGAAAAGCGAGATGTCGCTCATGGACGGGCTCTTCAGGTGTTCCGGCAGGCCGAGGATGTCGCGTCCGTAGGGATGCGTCAGGAAGAGTTGCTTGCGGAGCGCGTCGGAGGCGCGGCGTCCGTCGTTGTTCTGGGAGCGGTTGAACTCCTCGTAGACAGCCTCGAGTTCGGTGTGGAATCTGCGGAGCGCGATGGAGGAGAAGCGGACGGACTCGAGGTAGAGGTACTTGTCGAGCGCGTTCGCCGGGATGTTGTTGATGTAGACGGTCTCGTCGTAGCCGGTCCAGGCGTTGGTATCGGTGGCGCCGAGGCCGCGCACGAGCGTCCAGTATTCGTCATTGGAATACTTCGCCGCCTCGCCGGAGACCTTGTCGATCTCTTTGTAGACGGCCTTGCGGAATTCCTCGTCGGTCGAGCTCCGGTACAGGTCGAAGAGTTCCGCGAGCCTTTCGAGCAGCGGGGCCTCCTTTTCCCAGTCCAGCGACGCCAGCGTGCCGTTGCCCTTGAACATCATGTGTTCGAAATAGTGGGCGAGGCCGGTGGAAGCGTCGGGATCGTCGGCGCCGCCCGCGCGGACGGAGATCAGCGAGGTGATGCGGGGCTCGACGGTGTTGCGGGACAGGAAGACCTTCAGGCCGTTCTCAAGCACGTAGGTGCGCGTCGAGAACGGATCGTCGGGGATGTATTCGTAGGGGAACCCGTCTTTGTCGACGGCCTGTTTGGTCTCCCAGGCTCCGCAGAGGAACGGCAGGGCGGCCAGTAAAAAGAACAGCAGACAGCAAATGGATTTACGCATGAGCGTTTTCCTTTCTTCCCTGCCGTTCTGGAGCTCGGACGCGGACAGGCGGGTTCAATGAATATGTCGAGATCGGTCGTCGGCTTACTTGTTGTCGTCCTTGCTGCCGCCGAAGAGCCCCTTGATGGCTCCGGTCGCAGCATCGACGGCTCCGGACGCGGCATCGACCGCGGCTGCGGCAGCGCCCGCGGCGGCATCGGCAGTGGCATCGCCGATCACGGAGGCTGCTTCGGTCACGGAACCGCCCGCGCTCTTGATGGCGGTGGTCACGATCGCACCGAGAATGCGGAGCGTGAGGCCGACGGGCGTGATGCCTTCCTCACCCTCGCCGAGCGGGCCCATCGGATCGATGGAGACGTGGATCGGGAGACCGGCGACCGCGCCTTTTGCCTGAACGGTGATGCCGACATTTTCAAGTTCGATCTTGTCGACCTGAAGCGTCTGCTCCTTCTTCTCCTTGCCGCTGTCCTTGTCTTCCTTCTCCTCTGCCTTCTCCTTCGATTCGAGCTTCTTCACGTTTTCGAGGATCTCCTGCAGGTTGCTGTTGATGACAGTCGTTTCATACACGACGTCGACTTCCTTCAGGGTCAGGTCTTCGACGTGGATCTTGTCACCGAAGACGGATCCGACCTTGATATCGGCCACGATGTCGCCGAGCTTGATCGCGTAGTCGGAGGAGTAGGATTCGGACGGGTTGTCGATGATCAGGTTCGTGATCTCCACGCGGCCGTTGAACGGCTCGATGTGGATGCGTTCCACGGAGGCATTGGTGCCGAGGACCAGCGGCGCACCCTTTTCCAGCGCATTCTTCGCGATCGGGTCGATCAGGATGATGACGACGGCGACGAGCACGACCAGGAGGATGAGGATGCAGAGGACGATCTTGATGAGCAGGCCGGTTTTCTTTTTGGACATGGTGGGTTCTCCTTACGGTTGGGGAGCGGACGGAGCATTGTTCAAAGCCCCGGTCCGGACAAAATGGGAAGTGTGGACGTAGTTCGGTTTCGGATTTAAAAAACAAAACCGCTCCGGGGCGCAGCTTGCGTCCGAAGCGGCTTCAGCGTACGGTCCTGGCAAAAGCCATGAAAGCGCGGGGAAATTCCTCACACGGCCTTCTGGACTTTTCCGCTCCGGATGCAAGCCGTGCAGACTTTTTTCCGGACAGTGTTGCCGTTTTCGACCACGCGGATGGTCTGGATATTGGGGGTGAAGGTGCGCGTGGTGTTTTTCACGACGTGCATACCGATGCCGCCTTTTTTCTTGGCCAGACCGCGGCGGATGATGTGTCCGCCCTGGACTTTGTGCTTTCCGCAAATTTCGCAGACGTTGCTCATGATGGGTTCCTCCGAGCTGTATTTGAGTATTGATATTGTATGTTTTTTTGACAATCGCAAAATATAATATACACCCTTTTCCGCCGTTTTCAAGCCGTTTTCACGTTTTTTCGGGCTTTTGACCGCTTTCCGGCGATCGTCCGCCCGGCGGCGCCGATCCTTCTGCCGTTGACGGCGGCAAACGGCGACCGGCTTTCTCCCGGCCGTCCTTCTTTCATTTCACAAATTTTCGAAGTACCATCTGGTCGCGGCCTTCAGCCCCTGTTTCACATTGAATTCCGGAGCGTAGCCGAGAAGTGTTTTCGCTTTGTCGATGCAGGCGAGACTGTGCGGGATATCTCCCGCGCGAATCGGACCGTGTTTCGCCTCCACTTTGCCGATTTCCGCATCGAACTCGCTCAAATCGTCCCGGAGATAAGCGAAAAGCTCGTTCAGTGTGGTGCGTTCGCCGAACGCGACATTGTAGACCTGGTTGACGGCTTCCGGCCTGTCCGCCAGCAACGCCAGCTGGTTGGCCTGGACCACATTGTCCACATAGGTGAAATCCCGGCTGTAGGAACCGTCCCCGTTGATGACCGGGCTTTCGTGCTTCATCAGGCTCAGGACAAACTTCGGGATCACGGCCGCGTAGGCGCCGAACGGATCCTGGCGGCGGCCGAAAACATTGAAATACCGCAACCCGACGGTATCAATGCCGTAAAGGTCATGGAAATTGCCCGCGAAAAGCTCGTCGACATATTTCGTGATCGCATACGGCGAAAGCGGTTTGCCGATCGCGTCCTCGACTTTCGGAAGCGTTTTGCTGTCTCCGTAGGTGGAACTGCTGGCGGCGTACACAAAGCGTTTGACCTTGGCTTCCTGCGCCGCATACAGCATATTCACGAAGCCGAGGATGTTCACGGCCGTGGAAGCCATCGGGTCCCTGATCGAACGGGGGACGCTGCAGAGTGCCGCTTCATGGAGAACATATTCGGCTCCGTCAACGGCTTTCCGGCAGTCCTCGATATTGCGGATGTCGCCGACGATCATCCTGAACTTTTTGCTGCTGACGAAGGGAACAAGATTGGTCATCTTCCCGGTGGAGAAATTATCGAGCACCGTGACCTCGTTGCCCTGGGCAAGCAACGCTTCCACGAGGTTGGAGCCGATGAAGCCGGCGCCGCCGGTGACCAGGATTTTCGAATCAGTGACCTTTTTCATCTTAACGAATGATCGGATATGTTTGGAAAAAAACGCGAATCAGAGTCTTCCGTCCACGAGATCCCGCGGCAGGATCCCCTTGATGTCAAAAACGACGGCATCGTTTTTTTTGCATTTCGAAACATCCAGCTCCATGAACTCGCGGTGTGCGACCGCCAGGACAACGGCATCGTACTCGCCGAACCTGACGTCTTCAAGCTGATCGATCGAGTTCAGATCGTAGAACTGTTTGACTTCGGCCGGAACAGCCCACGGGTCAAAGATGTCGACCGTGCAGCCGAATTCCTCCATCCCGCGCACCACGTCCACGGCATGGCTGTTGCGGATGTCCGGGCAATTCTCCTTGAACGTGATCCCGAGCTGAAGGACTTTCGCGTTCAGGACTTTGATCCCCTTCCGGATCATCAGCTTGACGATTTCGGTGGCGATGTACTTGCCCATGCCGTCGTTGATGCGGCGTCCGGCGAGGATGACCTCCGGCAGGTAGCCGAGCGCCTGCGCCTTGTGCGTCAGGTAGTACGGATCGACGCCGATGCAGTGTCCGCCGACCAGGCCGGGTTTGAACCGGAGGAAATTCCACTTGGTCCCGGCCGCCTCCAGGACCTCATTGGTGTCGATGCCGATCAGGTGGAATATCTTGGAAAGTTCATTGACGAACGCGATATTGAGGTCGCGCTGACTGTTTTCGATGACTTTGGCGGCCTCGGCGACCTTCATGCAGCTGGCTTTATGCGTGCCGTTTTTCAG
>JAEEQO010000172.1 GCA_016285335.1 Victivallales bacterium
ATGCCACGCGGGAGCACAAAATGCAAGCCGGAGAGGAAAAAAAAGCGGTTTTGACGGCAGAATCCGCGAAAACATGAAAAAAACATTGGCAAAATGGAAAAGACGTGTTATATTAGGAAGTGAACGTAAGCGCGCGGGTGCATCCGGGCATCCGGGAAACGGGCCCGCCGCGATCTGAGAACCAACCAGGACGGACAGGATCGAAATGCCAAAACTGACCAGCAACACATCCGGCAATTTCAGGACATACGGGATCAAGACCGCCGAAGCGGAACGCCATTATACCGGCCTGTACCGCATCGTCGTGGTACTGCTGATCCTGCTTGTCGTCGGCGCCGTCGTGTGGGGCGTCAAGCGCCATTTCGACAAACGCGGCGGCGTCCGTCCCGCGGCGACCCTGCCGGTGCAGGACAATGAGGTCCCCGCCCGGACTTTCGCCGACGAGCGCGATTCCGCGGACCACGCGGAGACTTCCGCCGCAATTCTGGAACATCGCGCCCGCGGGCTCAATCCCGACGAGATCGCGCTCGATATCCGGGAATTCGAACAGCAACGCCTCAAACAGCAGCGCAAACTCTACGATTCGGCTTATCAGGCGTTCAACGAGCGCAAGTTCGAACAGAGCCGGACGATCCTCCGCGATATGCTCGGCGCCATGGAATCCTCCGATGCGCTGTACGACGCGGCGGCAAGCCTGCTCGGCCGCGCCAGCATGAACATCTACCGCAGCGGAACGGACTCCGAAACGAACTTCGCCTACACCGTCAAGAGCGGTGACACGCTTTCCAAGATCGCCGTGAACTACAATACGACCGTATCGGCGATCCAGAAGGCAAACGGCATGACCACGACCCGCCTGAACATCGGGCAGAAACTCCAGATCCCGCAGAGCGTGTGGTCCATCGTGATCCGGCGTTCCGACAACAGGCTCGTCCTGTACGCCAACAACAAGCTTTTCAAGATCTACAAGATCTACCCCGGGTCCGCCATCGGCGAATCCTGCACCGGCACGTTCAAGGTCTTTTCCAAGCAGAAAGACCCGGTCTGGCGCGTCGACGGGCAGACCTACCAGCCGGGGACGCCCGGAAACATCATCGGCCCGCGCTGGATGGCGCTCAAAGGCACAGGGACCAGCGCAAACGCCCCCGGCACCGCCATCCACGGCACGAACCGGTCAGGCGAACCCGATTCCTCGCCCGGCGCACCCGGTTATTTCCGGATGTCGAACGAGGACGCAAAGGAGCTTTACGACCTGGTCCCATGCGAAACGACCGTGGAGATCAGACGCTGACCGCTCCGCTTCCGCCTGAAACACAAGGAACAAAACGACCATGTCCATAGCAATTCTGGAGTTCGAAAAACCCCTTGCGGAACTGGAAGACCGCATCGACGCGCTCATGCGCCTCGACGCCGCAGGTTCCGGGGACCACTCCGCAGAACTTCGTTCCCTCCGCAGAAAACTCACGGCCGCCAAGAAGGCGATCTATTCCAACCTCACGCCCTGGCAGCGCGTCCAGCTCGCCAGACATCCGTACCGTCCGTATTCCCTGGACTACATCTCCCGTATCTGC
The DNA here is from genome assembly GCA_016285335.1 of Victivallales bacterium. The sequence goes on from JAEEQO010000172.1 coordinate 1,572, forward strand.
ACCGATTTCCTCGAATTCCACGGCGACCGCAGATTCGCCGACGACCCCGCCATCGTGGGCGGGTTCGCCCGCATCGACGGCATCCCCGTGATGATGATCGGCACGCAGAAGGGCCGCAACGTAAAGGAAAATGTGTTCCGCAACTTCGGCTGCCCGAACCCGGAAGGCTACCGCAAGGCGCTCCGCCTGATGAAGCTCGCCGAGCTCGCCGGGCTTCCGATCGTGACCCTGATCGACACTCCCGGCGCATATCCCGGCGTCGGAGCGGAGGAACGCCACATCGGCGAGGCCATCGCGGTCAACCTGCGCGAGATGTTCGGGCTGAAAGTGCCCGTGATCTCGTTCGTGATCGGCGAGGGCGGCAGCGGCGGCGCGCTCGGACTCGGCGTGGCGAACAAGGTCTTCCTGCTCGAAAACGCCTACTACTCCATCATCACGCCCGAAGGCTGCGCCGCGATCCTCTGGAAGGACCGCGCCTATTCCGAACAGGCGGCCGCCGCGCTGAAGCTCACCGCGGACGAACTGCTGAAGCTCGGCCTCATCGACGGCGTGATCCCGGAGCCGGTCGGCGGCGCGCATCACAACTACGACAAGGCCGCGGCCTACCTCAAGCTCGAGATCCTGAAGCAGCTCGAGGCGCTTTCTGAACTTTCCTGTGACGAGCTGATCGAACAGCGCTACCACCATTTCCGCGACGTGAAATATTACGAGGAGGCGAAAGCCTGACATGGCGGCGCGGTCGCCATGCACCGCCGGCGCACACATCAGGCCGGCTGCGTTCGATGACGCGCCCGCGATTTACGCCCTGCTCGCGACCTTCTCCACCGAAGGCAAGCTTCTGCCGCGTCCCGTGGCCGACATCCAGGCGCGCATCGCGAACTTCCTGGTCGCCGAACAGGACGGCATGGTCGCCGCGTGCGGCGCGCTCCGGGACTTCGGAAACAACCTCAACGAGATCCGTTCGCTGGCGGTCCGGCGCGACCTGGCGGGGCAGGGGATCGGCTCCCGTCTCGTGAAGGCGCTTCTGGCAAAAGCCGTGGAGCGGACCGGCGGGGAGCACGGGCATGTCTTCGCGCTCACCTACCGCGTCGAGTTCTTCAAGCGCCTCGGATTCCGCGTGATCGACAAGTACACGTTCCCGCCGAAGATATGGAGCGACTGCTGCGTCTGCCCCAGGAAAGACCATTGCGACGAGACGGCGGTCGTGATCGACGTCCCCGTCCCGGACGGGACCCTGCCGGAGGATTGACCCATGCCCGCGAAACGACGTTCAAACAAATACGACAACCGCCCCATCGGGCTCTTCGATTCCGGCCTCGGCGGCCTGACCGTGGTCCGCGCCGTACGCGAGGCGCTTCCCGGCGAGGACGTGATCTACCTCGGCGACACCGCCCGCGTCCCGTACGGAAACCGTTCGCCGGAGACGGTCGAGCTCTTCGCGCGTCAGGACCTGGCATTTCTGGAAAAGTTCGGCATCAAGGCCGCTGTCGCGGCGTGCAACACGGTGTCCGCGCTGGCGCTGCCGAACATCCTGCGCGAAAAACACGATTTCCCGCTGGGCGGCGTGATCCTGGCGGGCGTGGAATCGGTCCTCGCGACCGGACGCCGCAAGGTGGCCGTGCTCGGCACCCGCGGCACCATCGCCAGCGGCGCCTACGAATGCGCGCTTCTTGCCGCAAATCCGCGTCTGATCGTCCGCAGCATCGCCTGTCCGCTGTTCGTGCCGGTCATCGAGGAAGGCGTCACGAACGGCGCGATCGTGCGGGAGATTTTCGATCTTTACCTCGCGCAGCTCCTGCGCGATCCGCCGGAAGTCGTCCTGCTCGGATGCACCCATTATCCGCTGTTCCGTCCCGCGCTTTCGCAGTATCTCCCGAAGGACACTCTGATCCTCGACAGCGCGGCCGCCGCGGCCGATTATTTGAGCCGTCTGCTGAAAAAGAACGGCCTCTGCGCCGAACCCGGCCGGACCGGGACCGCGCAGTATTACGTGACCGACCGCACGCCGGGATTCGAACGCCTCGCGCGGCGTTTTCTGGACGCGGGCGACGGCGAAGTCATCGACATCCACTTGGCGGACGTCGTGAACTGATCGCTGGGTAAAACGAACCGGTCGCACCGACCGGGGGGAACCCTTGAAAATAGGGCAGGGGAAGTTTACTTTTTGTCCGTCGCCGTTTTCCGGTTCAGCCGCCAGACGACGATCCCGTTTTTCTGCGCCGCGATCTCCGGCTCCGCATAATCGAACGTCGCCTGGATCTCCGGCGGCGCCATGTGGTTCGTTCCCGTGATGAAGTATACGGGGACGTTCGTCTGTCCTAAAAAATCCGCGAACCGCGCCGGATCGTCGGAGAGCGCGTAGGGAAACGGCAGGTAGCATCCGGGCTGGTCCAGCAGGCCGGGCGCGAGGTTGTCGAAGGGGCCGCGTGGCGGCGGGTCGCACGCTTTCACCTTCTGCGGCGCGGCGATCTTGTCGGTATATTCGTGGATGCGGTTGACCGGGATGACCTTTCTGTCCGTGCCGCGCAGGAGGAAGCGGTCGGCAACGGCAGGGTTGAACGAGGAGAGCAGGACGGCGTTTCCGGGGAGCACGGTATTCAGATATTCGAGCTTCCCGCGGTCGTCGGGGATGGTGCGGAGCGCCTTGTGATAGTCGTTCAGATTGTGCATTGCGATGAGCTGGAGGAGGATCGCCGCGCCCGCGAGCGTCCAGTTCACGGCGTATCTCCGGCGCAGGACCATGCGGAGAAGGTTCGCGAAGGCGGATGCGGCCGGCGGCAGCACCATGACCAGGATCGGCAGGTACATGCGCTTGTCGTAAAAGAAATAAAAGATGTAAAGGACGAAGACCACCGTGCCCTGGAGTACTGCGAATGCCATGGCCGCTTCCCAGGCGGTCCAGCGGGGGAAGCTCAGGAGTTTCTCCCCGCGGGCGCGGCGGGATGCGGCAAACCATGCGGCGCAGACGCCCAGAAGCGCCATCGTCAGCCAGAAACCTTTTTCGCGAACGAGGCGGGGCAGATACTCGGCGGCATAGCGCGGATGGAACGTGAGCGTCATGAAGTCGTACGGGACCGGGCACCAGAAATGATACCCCGTGCGGAACGGCGACCCGAAGACCGCCCAGTTGAAGGCATTGGACGCCAGCAGGACCAGCGCGGTCGGGAGCGCCGCGAGGAACCACAGCAGAAAGCGGCGTTTCCATTCCTTTTCCCGCGTGAAGATCAGGATGTACGGCAGAAGGAGCATGGGGTAGGCGGAGGAACGGACGGAGCCGCCGAGGGCGATCAGGACGGCGCACCACATCAGCGAGGACAGGTCGACCCCGGGCCGGACGGCGAGGCGCGTCCACAGGATCATCGCCCAGACGCAGAACAGCAGATACGGCACTTCGGTCATCGCATATCCGGTCAGCGCGATGAAGAACGACGTGAGCAGAAGCACGGGGAACGTCAGAAGCCCGGCAAGCGCCCCGCGTGCCGCGTCGCGTTTCCCCGCTTCTCCCGGCCGGACCGTGGTCTGCATGCAGGAACAGAACATCACGGCGGCAAGCCCCGCTGCCGCAAGCCACGACCCGTGGACCGCGCCGTAAACGTCGCCGGCAAGCGCCTGGAACGGAGCGAGAAAGAGCAGGGGGAACCACGGCAGATAGCGCGACGGATGGAAGACGCCGTTCAAATAGAACCCGAAACGGCCCTCCCGCAGGAAGTTTTCGGCGCAGAACGCATTTTCCAGCGCGTCGGGGATCACCAGCCAGCAGGTGCCGAATCTCGCGGGCACATAAAGTCCAAGAATGTCCAGGGCAAGGACCAGAATGGCGACGGCAAAGACGATGCGCTGAAGCTGACGGTTCATTTGTTGCTGATGATCTGTGAGATATGAAGTTTCACTCCGCGCGGGGACGGCGGCATTTCGAGGGATAAACGGCTTTCAATATACTCCGTCCGCACGGAAAAATCAAATATTCTTTTTGTTTTTTCATGATTTGATACAATAAATCGGCAAGGCGCATCGTTAATGTTATCGAATCAAAGCAAATCAACCAACGCCCATTTTATATTTGGAGACTAACATGAAAGGTTCTTCCTCTGTAAATCCGCAAAAAGCCAGTCCTATGATGAATCTGGCAATCATCCTTGTTCTCCTCCTCACCGCTCTGCCGATCGTCCTTTTCGCGATCGTTCAGATCATGCCTCCGTTCACGAAAGAAACGACGACGAACGCGCAGGCCGACACGACGAAGCGTCTCACCGCGGCGGAACGCCGCGCCCAGCGTGAAGCGGATCGCAAGGCGGCGGAAGAGGCGGCTGCAAAAGCCGCGGCGAACAGAAGCTCTGCTCCGGTCATCACGACCACGACGGTCACGCCCGGTCCCGGCATGGGTCCCGGTATGGACTTCGGCGGTCCCGGCGGCTTCGGCGGTCCTGGCGGCTTCGGCGGTCCCGGTATGGACTTCGGCGGTCCCGGCGGCATGGGCGGCTTCGGCGGTCCTGGCGGCTTTGGCGGCGGCATGGATTTCGGCGGTCCCGGCGGCATGGGCGGCTTCGGCGGTCCTGGCGGCTTCGGCGGCGGCATGGACTTCGGCGGCGGCATGGGCGGCATGGG
>JAEEQO010000173.1 GCA_016285335.1 Victivallales bacterium
CGTAAGGTTGCACGCGCTCGGCGTGACCGACGTCCTGATCTGTTCCGAAGGGCTCCGCATGGGAACGTCCATCAACACCGGCAGCGACAAGCAGACTTACTACAAGCTCGGCATGTACGGCGCGGAGCCGGATTCCCCCGCCCTGATGGCACGCGACCTCTTCGCGGGCGGCGCGGTCCACGGCGACCTGGCGCTGATCGAAGCCGCCGTCTCCCAGCAGGCGTTCGCACACCTTGCCTCGCTCGGCGTGCCGTTCCCCCACGACGAATTCGGCCAGTTCATCGGCTACAGGACCGACCACGATCCGAAACGCCGCGCCACCAGCTGCGGCCCGTACACCTCGCGCGACATGTGTCTGCGCCTCATCGACGCCGTGAGATCGCGCGGAATCCCCGTGCTGGAGGACCGCGTGGTCTTCCGTCTGATCACGGCAAATGAGGGTGAAGGGAAACGCTGCATCGGCGCCGCGCTCGTGAACCGGAAAGCTGAAAACACATCTGAAAGCATCGAGTTCATCCGCGCGGAAAACGTGGTGTTCGCGGCGGGCGGCCCCGGCGGCATTTACGCCCGGAGCGTGTACCCGGCCGTCCACACGGGCGGCATCGGCGTGGCGCTGGAGGCGGGCGCAGCGGCGCGCAATCTGCCGGAATCGCAGTTCGGCCTCGCCTCGCTGAAATTCCGCTGGAACGTCTCCGGCAGCTACATGCAGGTGCTTCCGCGATTCATTTCCACAGACGCGAACGGCGGGGACGAACGCGAGTTCCTGCGCGAGTATTTCGACGACATCCGCGCGCTGGAGGACGCCGTGTTCCTGAAGGGCTACCAATGGCCGTTCGCCGTCGTCCATGTGCCGGGCTCGTCGCTCGTCGACCTCATGGTCTACGTGGAAACCGAGCTGCGCGGACGCCGCGTGTGGCTGGACTACCGCACCGACCCCGCCGGCCTCGACATCGCCTCGCTTTCGCAGGAGACGCGCGAGTATCTGGAGAAATGCGGCTGCACCGGGCGCACCCCGCTGGAACGACTCATGCAGATGAACGCACCCGCCGCGGAACTCTACCGCACGCACGGCATCGACCTCGCGCATGAGCCGCTGGAGATCGCCGTCTGCGCCCAGCACAACAACGGCGGCCTCGACGCCAATCTGTGGTGGGAATCCGAAAACATCCGCCATCTCTTCCCCGTCGGCGAGGTCAACGGCTCGCACGGCGTGATCCGGCCCGGCGGCTCCGCGCTGAACGCGGGCCAGGTCGGGGCGTTCCGCGCCGCCGAGTTCATCGCCGCGCGGTATGCGGACCCGGACGGCTCGTTCGACGCGCCGTTCAACGCCGCCGCGCAGGAACTGGAGGAAAAAGTTCTCGAAAAAGCGGGCCGTGGCACGTTCTTCGACTGGAAAGAGGAACGAAAGATTATGCAGGCTAGAATGAGCAAATCCGGGGCGTTTTTGAGGGAAAAAGAATCTTTGAAAACCGCCTTGCAGGAGACGCGCGACCAGCTCGCACGGCTTCAGGGCGACGGCCTCGCCTCAAATTCCGCCGCCGAACTCTCCGAACGTCTCCGCACGCGCAACCTCGTCTTCGCCGCCGCGGTCTACCTCGCCGCCATGCTCGAACAGGTCGAGGCGGGCGCAGGTTCGCGCGGCGGGTCGGTCGTGCTCACACCCGACGGACGCCCCGTGCACGACAAACTGCCGTTCAAAATCGCAGATGAGGACCGTGCATTCCGCGCCTCGGTCCAGATGATCACCTCCGCGCCGGACGGCTCGGCGGAAATCCGCCGCGTCCCGTGCCGCCCGATCCCGGAAACGGACGGCTGGTTCGAGACGGTCTGGAAAGCCTGCCGCGAACAAAAGATTTACGAAACCACGCCAGGAGACTGACGCCATGGATTACCGAAAACCCGCCTCGTTCCGCACGCTCGACGAATTCCGCGATCACCTCGCCGCCTCGAACATCCCCATCGGCCTCGCCGAGCTCCCGCCCGCCGGACAGTCCGCGCTCGCAAAGCCGCTCGGCGCGATCGGCAACCGCTGGACCGTCCTGCCCATGGAGGGCTGGGACTGCGGACGCGACGGCGCGCCGTCCGAGTTCACGCGCCGCCGCTGGCTCCGGTTCGCTTCAAGCGGGGCCAAGCTCATCTACGGGACCGAGGCGGCCGCCGTGATGCACTCCGGGCGCAGCAACACGCGCCAGCTGCTCGTGGCCGACCACACGGTCGGCGCGCTGAAAAAGCTCAACACCGAAATGAGGCAGACGCACCGCGAACGCTTCGGCACGGATTCCGACCTGAAGATCGGGCTCCAGCTCACGCACTCCGGGCGGTTCTCCCACCCGGACGACGACCGCGTGCTCGCCTCGAAGACCGCGTACGCTCATCCCCTGCTCGACAAAAAGTTTCATAACGACGCTTCGAATGTGGTCACGGACGACGAGGTCGCGGACATCATCGCGCACTTCATCCGCGCCGCCGAGCTCGCGCAGGACGCCGGGTTCGACTTCGTGGACGTAAAGCTGGCACACGGCTACCTCGGCCACGAATTCCTCACCGCATACGACCGGCCCGGCGCGTTCGGCGGCTCCTTCGAGAACCGTACGCGCTTCTTCCGCGAGATCGCCGAAGGGATCGCGAAGCGCTGTCCCGGCCTGGAGCTCTCCTCGCGCGTCAGCATCTTCGACATCCGTCCGTTCGTGAAGGGCGCGGACGGCGTCGGCGTGCCGATGGACTGGTCCGGCCCGTATCCCTACGCGTTCGGCGGCGCGGGCGACGGCCTCGCGATGGACCCGGACCTGAAGGACACGGTCGCGCTCGTCGGGCTCATGCGTTCGCTCGGCGTGAAGATGATCTGCGCCACGATCGGCAGCCCCTACTATTGTGTGCACATCCAGCGCCCGGCGTTCTACCCGGTCTCCGACGGCTATCTGCCGCCGCACGACCCGCTCCGCAGCGTGTGGCTCCACATCGAGGCGGTGCGCCGTCTGCGCGAACTCTGCCCCGGCCTGCTCGTGGTCGGCTCCGGCTACACCGCGCTTCAGGAATACCTTCCGCACGCCGCCGAATTCGCCGTGGCGAACGGCATCACGGACTTCGTCGGATTCGGGCGCATGGCGCTCTCCTACCCCGATTTCTGCGCCGACGTCCTCGCCGGACGCCCCCTGCGCCGCACCTGCATCTGCCGCACGTTCGGCGACTGCACGAACGCCCCGCGCGCCGGGCTCATTTCCGGCTGTTACCCGCTCGACGAATGCTACAAGAACCGACCCGAAGCAAAAACGCTCGCCGAACTCAAAAAGGCCGCAAAAAACAAACAGTGATCCTCATATTCTTTCAAACGCACCGCTAAGAAATACGCACCCGGAACCGTCTAATCCGCAAAACAAAATCGCCTGCAACAATCGTTCTTCGGAAAGACTCCATCACCTCATAAGGGAAAGGTTTTCGACATGCTACACAAAACCGTTCTGACTGCCACAATCCTCGCCGCCGCGCTCGTTTCCGCGTTCGCCGCGGAACCCGTGCTCGAATTCAAGGTGAACAAAGACGGTCCGCGCACCGCCGGGATGTGCGGCCCCACGCACGACGAGGAGGTCATCTTCGGCCTCGGCTCCGACGGCAAACAGCACTATTTCGCGGTCGGCACGGACGTCCGCGGTCCGGGCATCACAATCTGGCAGTCGGAGGACATGGTGAACTGGAAGGACGTCGGACGCGTCTTCACGCAGGCGAACAAGCCCGCGATCCTGGAGAGCGGCGGACGCGGCTTCGCCTACACGTTCCGCAACGTCGAGATCGGCGACGACGGCAAGTACAAGTTCCTGGACACGCCCGCGCCGGGCAACAACCGCCTCGGCAACGCCTTCTGGGCTCCCTGCATCTACTTCCACGAGGCCGACAAGACCTATTACCTCTACTACTGCTGCTCGGCGTTCGGCGTCCGCAACTCGTTCATCGGCTGCGCGAAGAGCAAGACGCTCGACAAAGGCTGGGAGGACTGCGGACAGCTCATCCACACACGCGTCGGCGACGGCAAGCGATTCAACGCGATCGACCCGGCAGTCATTCACAACGACTTCCACACATGGATGATCTACGGCTCGTACTTCGGCGGCATCGCCCTCGTGGAGCTCGATCCGAAGGATCCCTCGAAACTGCTTCACCCCGGCACACATGGGAAGACCGTCGCCTCGCGCACCACGGACACCGTGTTCGACATCAGCACGCTGGAGAAGGCAAAGGCCGCGCCGAAGAGCGACCCGACCGCTGGCCAGGGCATCGAGGGCGCCAGCATCCTGTATCATATGTATCTTTTCGACGGCTATTATTATCTGTTCGTCTCGCACGACAACCTGGAGTGGAGCTACCACTGCCGCGTCGGACGTTCGAAAAACATCGAGGGGCCGTATCTCGACTACAACGGCAAGCCTCTCATCTACGACCAGCGGAAACTCGGCGAGGACACCGTGTACGGCACCAAGATCATCGGCCCGTACCGCTGGAAATCCACCGGGACCGGCTGGGCGGGGACCGGGCACACCACGCTCTTCGAGGTGCAGACGAAGAAGTGGAAACATGTCATGTTCGGCAGCAACAGCAAGTGGGAAGGCTCGCGCGGCTCGTATCTCGGACTGCGCCGGGTCTTCTGGTCGAAGGACGGCTGGCCCCTGCTCTCGCCCTGCCTGTACGCGGGCGAAGACATGGACATCGGAAGCGGCTCGGAGCTTGTCGGAAACGACCTGGTCCCCTTCGACAACGAGGTCAAAAAAGAGAGCATCCTGAACTCCGGCGAGTCCGCTCAGTGGGATTTCATCGTCTTCAGCCAGTCGCAGGACCGCACGAACCGACGCACCGACGAATCGACGATTTACACGCTCAAGGCGGACGGGACCATCGAGGGCGGCGGCACGTGGAAGATCGGCACATGGAATTCCGTTATGCTGATCGCGGACGGCCGCACGAAGGACGGGAAAGGCTTCGGCCAACACATCCTCACAAACGGCGTTTCCATGCTGGTCGAGCTCCCCGTCGGCGTGAAGGCGGACGGCGTCTGCGCCTACGGCTGGGACCAGGACCGCAAATGCCAGACCGTGTTCTTCACCGGACTCACCGACAAGGGCGTCGCCGTCTGGGGACAAAGGATTCCCCCCTCTTCAACAAAAGCAAATTAACCCCGATACCACGGAGGATTTATTATGAAATACAAAACGACCTGCATTGCCGCCATCCTCGGATGTGCGACGCTCGTTTCCGCGTTCGCCGCGGAGCCCGTGCTCGAATTCAAAGTGAACAAGGACGGCCCGCGCACAGCCGGGATGCTCGGCCCCTCGCACGACGAGGAAATGATCTACGGCCTCGGCTCCGACGGCAAGCAGCATTATTTCGCGGTCGGCACGGACGTCCGCGGACAGGGCATCACGATCTGGCAGTCGGACGACCTGGTGAACTGGAAGGACGTCGGGAAGGTCTTCACGCAGGAGAACGCGCCGAAGATCCTGAACGTGGGGCCGCGCGGCTGGAGCTACGATTTCAACTTCGTGACCATCAACGACAAGGGCGAGTACGAGTTCCAGTCCGAACGCAAGGCCGGCGCGAACAACTACCGTCTCGGCGGCGGCCAGCCGTTCTGGGCTCCGTGCATCTGCTACAACGGGCGTGATCAGACATACTACCTGTACTATTCCTGCTCCGCCTACGGCACGCGCAATTCGTTCATCGGCTGTGCGAAGAGCAAGACGCTGGACAAGGGGTGGGAGGACTGCGGACAGCTGATCCACACGCGCACCGGTGACGGCAAGCAGTACAATGCGATCGACCCGGTCGTGTTCTGGGACCAGACCGGCCGCCTCTGGATGATCTACGGGTCGTTCTTCGGCGGCATCGCCATCGTGGAGCTGGACCCGAAGGATCCCGCCAAACTGCTTCATCCCGGCACGCACGGCAAGACCATCGCCTGCCGCGGCTACGAGAAAATCTACGAGCAGGACGGATTCGAGGGTCGGCCCACGGTCAGCGTCGACGGGCAGAGCTTCACCGCCTACGGCATCGAGGGCGCGAGCATCGTTTACAATCCCAAAACGCAATACTACTATCTCTTCGTCTCCTACGACCGCCTCGCCCTGACCTACCATGTGCGCGTCGGACGTTCGAAAAACGTCGAAGGGCCATATCTGGATTACAACGG
>JAEEQO010000174.1 GCA_016285335.1 Victivallales bacterium
TTTTTTCGGGAAAAACAAGTTGAATTTCAACATTTGATTGATAAATAATCCCAAAACCGCGCCGGAAAGCGGAAAAAACGGAAATCAGCGTTTCAGTTCGGATTCACGACCAGCGGGCGCGAAGCGCATCCCATGAGCTCGCCCGTGCCTCGCGGAATTCGTCGGAATCCGCCCCAAACGACATCTTCACGCATTCCAGGAACCAGTTCCGGCCGCGCTTCGTGGCGTCCGTTCCGGCTAGAAGAAGGCGCAGGAATTCGTTTTTTTCCTCGACGGAAACGGGGTTCGCGTCGCCGGACAGGATGCGCCTCACCAGCCACGGGTCGGACAGGAAGCCGCGTCCCGCGGCCACGCCCGCGCATCCGGTCATACGAACCAGCTCATCCGCGCCCGCACAATCCGTCACATCGCCGTTGCCAAAGACCGGTACATGCCCGGCGGCCTCCACGGCTTCCGCGATGCGGCGAAAACGCTCGGAAGAATCGACTGCACCGTAGAATTCGGCTGCGGTCCGGTAATGGAACACGATCCAGTCCGCCCCGGCGTCGCACACGGCCCGGACGAGCTCCCGCACGGAGTCCGGCGAATCCCATCCGGCGCGGAGTTTCACCGAGACGGAAACATCCTCCGGCACCGCCTCGCGGACCGCCCGCGTGAGTTCGAACAACGTTTCCGGCGACTTCAGCAAATACGCGCCGTTTCCGCTCGCGGTGACGGTCTGGCTCGGGCATGCGAAGTTCAGGTTGATGCCATGGACGCCGTATTCCGCAAATCCCGTCGCGGTCGCAGCCAATGAAGACGCGTCATGGCCGATGAGCTGGAAGATGAGCGGAAGATCGGGGCGTATGCGGTACGGCGCGAGCTTCCGCAGGATGGCGGCGCGTTTCGGGACCGACACGCCGCCTGTGCTGAAAAAAGGCGTGAACCAACATGGGATCAGGTCAAGTTGTGCGGCGGTTTGCAGGAACGTCCGCGTCATGACCCCTTGCAGCGGAGACAGGACGGCGCGGCCGGGGAGCTCCAGGCGGCCGGACAGGCGCAGCGGCGCGGAAAAATCGAACGGGCGGCCTTCGGAAGAGACTTGCATCGGCACGGGTCAGCCGATCCGCACGACTGCGCCGGACGGGATCTCGAACGCTTTTCCGCCGCGGGTCAGCCAGACCGTCCGCGCGGACGGGTTCTGCACGTAGCAGCAGTCGGCGGTGAAGCGGAGCATGCGGAATGCCTGCATGTAGTCGTAGATCTCCATGTTCGTGGCGTACCACACGTTATCCTTGCCCGCCATCCGGTCGGCGAACCGCTCTATTACATCCCAGTTGTTGTTGCGGTCGAACTCGAACGAATGCCCCCAGATGTAGCAGACCGTGCCGCGCGGGTAGCGGTTGGCGAGGAAACGGTCGCCGAGCTCGGCGATGTTTTCGCGGTGGTGGGCGGTCGGGTTCCACTCCAGGAAGTCGTCCGGCAGGCGGAACTGATGCGTGCTGTTCACCGTACGGGAATACAGGATGCCGAGGTCGCGAAGCTGCTGTTTCAGCGCGGTGCTGAACGTGCCGTAGGGGTACGCCATGCCCTTCACCGGGGCGTGCGTGATGGCCTCCAGCCGTTTCCGGTTCTCCATGATGTCGACGATCACGGCCTCGGGCGGCATCATGTCCTCGAACGCGTGCTCCGCGCCGTGGACTGCGATCTCGTGGCCGTGTTTCAGGTAGACGTCGTTCACGTCGAACGACGGGAACGTGCCGTCGTGCGGGCCGTTGTCGGCGCAGAAATTGAACGTGCATTTCAGGCCGTGGCCGGAGAAGATCCCGGCGAGACGGAGATCGGCGTCGAGCGCGTCGTCGTAGCTGAACGTGAGGGCGCGGTCGCGTCCTTCTGGGAAAAGCGGATAGATCATCATTGCCCGGCGGCCTCCTGACCCGCCCCGGAAGCGGCTGCCTCAGCGGCGGCCTGTTCCTGTTTCTTCAAGTCCTCCTCCAGTTCGGCACGGAGCCGGTTCGCGATCTCCGGAGGATAGTTTTCGATGATCGCCTGCGCGGTCCTGGACTTCATTTCGTTGAACGGCGGGAGCGACACGCGGTCGTAGCCTTCATGCTGTTTCTGGTAGGCGTTGTAGACGCGGAGCGCGAGCGCCAGATGGTCCGCGGCGGCGTCGCGGTCGCCGTAGCCGATGAGCAGGCAGGACGTGAAGAGCAGGCCTTCCAGCTCGTTTCCGATCTGCTTGAAGTCGCTGCTGACGATGTCGTCCTCCCATTCATTGAGCACGAACTGGTCGAGCGTCATCTTTTTGGAATTGCCGTTTTTCGTGTCGGTGCGAAGCTCCTGGTAGAGCTTCGCCGCCTGTTCCTTCTGCGAGTACGTGTACAGCGTCACGACGGCGTCGATCAGGAAGTTTTCGTACAGCGCCTCGAACGGCCCGTGGGCGTATTCCTGCGAGGTCAGGACCTCCTTGTAGAGCTCGCGGGCGGCATCGATCACGCCCGTGTTCGGCACCAGCAGGAAGAAATCGCTGATCTCGTTTTCCTTCGGCAGCAGCATGCGCCCGTAGTTGAACGACGCGACGAGCGACTGGAGCGTCAGGCGTGCGAGCGGCAGGCTCTTGCCGGGGCTGTGCTCCTGCCCGACGTATGCCCAGTAAATGCCGTAGGATTCGGGCAGCAGCCAGTCGAGCCCGCCGTAGCGCTTGTCAACGGCGAGGATCGTCTCCGGGTCCACGTTCCATTCCTTCTTCAGCCATTTGCGGCGGAAATAGTAATCCAGCACGGCTGCGTCCTCCGGCGTCAGCTTTTCCTTCAGCTCCTTCGGCAGGCCGCCGTTCATCTGGAACTCGCCGAACAGGCGCGCCAGGTCGCCCTGGTTGTACTCCATGATCGCGGTCCAGGCGGGATGCCCGGCAGGGAACATTTCGAGAAGCGCCTCCTCGGTGGCGGGCGAAGCGGCCCACGCCTCCCAGTCGGGGTAATGCTTGCCGTAGATGAAGATCAGCTGGCGCGCCATGGTCTCCTTGTAGTACCGCTGGGCGTCGTCAAGCACGTTTCCGAGCTTGTGCTGGTAGATCCAGGCGAGCTCGTGGTAGACGTTCGGGTCGTTCGGGTTCATGGTCACGGCGTCCTGCATCAGCTGGATGCCGCGGCGGACCCAGCGCCAGCGGTCCTCCGGACGCTTGCAAGCCACGGAAACATTGTACGCCATGTTCCACCCCATGTGGGAGGCGGCGGTGGAGAATTTCGGCTGAAGCTTCAGGATCCAGTCGGAGAGCTGCACCAGCTCGTAGTATTTGCCCTTCTGCTGCAGGTCGCCCGCGCGTATCCACAGGATGTCCGCGATGAGACCGCGGAATCCGCCGAGCGCCATCGTGGAGAACGCCACGACCGGCGGCGTGCCTTCGGCGGCGAAATTCTCGTCGACAAGGTTGTCCTCCTTCACGATCGCATCCATGCGCTTCTGCACGAACACGTTCGCGACGAGCAGGACCAGCGTTCCGGCGAGCAGGGCGAAAAACAATGTGAATCGGTTCTTCATTGTCCGGCTCCTATCCGCGTTTCGACACCAGCGCAAGTTCGCGGCGCGTGTAGATCCATGCCCCGAACAGGAACACGGGGAGCATCCGCAGCACGAAATCCTTCGCGAACAGCATCCCGATGAACGGGAAACTCACCAGTTCGCCGTTCGCCAGATGCCCCGTCACGAAGAAATCCTGAAGCGGCACGATCAGGTTCAGCAGCAGGTCGCCGAACCGGTAGCCGAAGGTCCCGGTGTATTCCGCCTGAAAGTCCAGAGCGTCCGGGATCGAGGTCACCATGTAGTTCGCCAGTCCGCCCACCAACATGTACGCCGCGGAGAAGAAGATCGCGATCGGCAGAGACATGCACGCGGCGACCGCCGACGCGAGCAGCGTGACGGAGAGGATGCCGATCGCCAGCACCAGGATCGCACGGCAGTAGTTGGAGAAGAACCCGGCCTCGCGGATCAGCAGGAACGGCCCCTTGCCCTCCTCGAAGTTCAGTTCCGCCGTGTTTTTATCCTTGTTCAGGAACCCGACCTCGGCCTTGCCGTCGTAGATGAAGTACGAATTGCGGATCGGCACGGGCATTTCATTCTGCGCCGAGGTGAGGATGTCCTCCTCCGGCAGCGCCATCAGATCGGACACCACGGTCTCGCCGCCCAGGTCGTCCTTCCGGACGTAATTCGCGGCGAAGATCCAGTGCCCGCGCACGGAATTCTGGTCCTGCGTGTAATACCGGTTCACATAGACCGTGTAGCGCAGGAAGACGATGTCGTCGTCGGTCAGGTCCTTCGGCAGCCCCTCGAACTGCCAGTAGACGGATTCGCCCTCGCTCGTCAGGCCGTAGGTCGCGATCATCTCCTTGCGGAGCTCCAGGAACGCCTCCTGCCGCGTCTGGTCGTCCATGTACTGCGACACGTTCTGGCCGTGCTCCTGCGCGTCCTTGATGCGGCGGTCGAGCTCCGCCTGCGCGAGAGCATTGAAATCCGGCCGGACCGGACTGTAGAGCGCGCGGGCGGTCAGGACCTGTTCATTGAGCAGCAGACGGTCCTGTTCGGAAAATTCCGAGGACGCCAGGCGGAACGACAGAAAGAGATAGAACGCCGTCGCGGCGATCAGCAGGAGAAACAGGTGGATCAGCACCACGCCAGTGTATTTGCCGAGCAGGACCACCGCCCGGTGAACCGGCTTCACCACGATCATGTGGATCTGCGCCGATTCGACGTCCGAACTGACCTCCGAACACGCCAGCCACACGGACGACAGGCACAGGATGAACCCGGCGAACCCGATGCAGTATTGCAGGAAGATCTGCACGTCGCCCTTCGGCGTGCCATCGCCCATCAGGGTGAACGGCAGCAGGAAGACGCTCAGGAGCAGCAGGATCAGCAGCAGCCGGAAGATGTGCGACCGGACGGCCGATCGGATCGTCAGCTTCACTATGGCAAGAAACGCGGTCATCGTGCGTCAGTCTTTCTTTCCGCCCGGGTTCGTCAGCAGGTCTTTGAGCTTGCGGTTCGCCTCCGACATCTTCGCCTCGATCTCCTCCCGTTCCTGGCGGGACTTCTCCTCTTCGGGGGCGGGAGCGGCTTTCTGAAGCTGGGCGAACAGCTCGTCCTGGCGCTTTTTCGCGGCCTCTTCGGCGGCCTTCGCGGCGTCGGCTTCCATCTTCTTCGCAAGCGTCTGCGCGGGCGTCTCCTCCTCGCGGGTGAGCGAGTCGAGCACCGCCTTCGCGTCCTGCGCCTTGTCGCCGGTGAGGTACTCGGCAATGGCGCCGCCGGAACGGGAGCCGGATGTTTCGAGGCTTTCCTTCTTCGCCTCGTTCACGAGGTCCACGAAGAAATCCTCCAGCGACATGTGCGGATGGTCCACGGTCATTTCGCCGTCCGGGACGCTCTCGCGGACGATCGCCCGGATGCGTTCCAGGGCGTCCTCCGGCAGACGCGGCACGGTAATGGTGTCGCTGGCACGGATGGTGAGCAGGTCCTCCATGCCGCCGTTGGCGCGGATGCGGCCGCCGTACAGTACGATGATGCGGTCGCAGACTTCCTCCACGTCGCTCAGCAGATGGCTCGTCACGATCACGGTCTTGCCGCGTTTCTTCAGCAGCTTGATGAGGTCCTTCACCTCGCGGCAGCCGAGCGGGTCGAGCCCGGACGTCGGCTCGTCGAGGATCAGGAACGCCGGGTCGTTGATCATGGCCTGGGCCAGTCCGATGCGGCGCGCCATGCCCTTCGAGAACTCGCCGACGGGACGGTTGCGGGCGTGGGCGAGCCCGACCATGTCGAGCAGCTGGTCGCACCGCCGGGTGCGTTCCTCTTTCGAGAGCCCGAACAGCGACGCGAAGAAATCCAGCGTCTCGAACGCGGTCAGGTATTTATACAGGTATGTTTCCTCGGGCAGATACCCGATGAGCTTCTTGTTCTCGACGTCGCGGGGCGACTTGCCGAACACGGTCAGGCGACCGCCGGTTGGATACAGCAGCCCCAGCAGCATCTTCACGGTCGTGGACTTGCCGGACCCGTTGGGACCGAGCAGGCCGACCACTTCGCCCTCGCGGACCTCGAAGTCGATGTCGTTGACGGCCTTCGCCTTCGGGCGGTTCCAGAAGTCGCGGAAGACCTTCGTCAGGCCGACCGCGCTCACCACCACGGGACG
>JAEEQO010000175.1 GCA_016285335.1 Victivallales bacterium
CTGAAAGATGCTATAGTAGTACATTGTCGGGCCTCCTACGTTTATATTGAGGTTGTTAGCGCTCTTTAATATAGCGCAGGAGCCGACGTTTTCAACCATAACCCAAAACTTTTACCGGACAGTAGTGGTTTTTGCGTCAATTGTCTGCGTTTCATTTGAAAAAAGCGTTATGTGTGCTATACTAAACAATATGAATCGAATATCAGTTCCTTTTAGAATATAGGTCGCTATCCATGACACCATCGGTTGCAATCGGAGTCATCAGTCAGGTACTGGCACTGTGCGGAGTCGTCAGCATCCGGATGTTCCTTCCGGTCTTCCTGTACTTTTTCTTTATGCGGCTGGCGCCCCACTGGCCTGCATTTTTGCCGGAACTGCCTGAAATTGTCCGGCAGATGGCGGAGCATACGCCCGCATGGCAGACTTCATCGGCCTTTCTGACGGTGCTAGGCATTCTGGCCGCTCTGGAACTTGCGGCGATGCGGAATCCCGACATCAAGGAGTTTCTGCAAGACGACTTCGACCGTTATGCAAAGACGGCACTGTCGATCCTGCTGGCATGTGGCGTGATGAACACGGCGCAGGCGCTGGAAGTCAGGAAACTGGTCGATGGCGCCGCGATGGTCCAGACTGCGTCGATCGGCGGATTCGGGGGCATCATGGCACTTGCCGGCGGCAGTGTGACTTGGTATTGCTGCCGGGTCCGCTCGAGGGTGCTGGAGATCGTCCAGTCGATCGACCCTGACGACAATCTCCGGCTGCAGTCGCTGTCCAATTATCTGGGCGAGATCATGCTGGTGACCATTCTGTTCGTGGTGGTCATCCTGCCGCCGCTGGCGCTGGTCCTGACTGTGATCGGAATGCTGATCGGCGTATTTCTGAAACAGATCTGGGCAAGGTACGAGCGGCGTCACTCGCATTCGTGCGCGGCATGCGCCGACGCCGGACGGGAGACAGCCGTTTCCGACTGCGCCACGATCTGCCCGGAATGCGGCGCGGAACAGCCGGATGTGCGCCGGGTCGGATGGTTCGGGTTTTCAGGAAGCGCTCCGCTCGCGGACATGCCGCCGGAACAACACGCCTTCCGGCTGCTTGCCGCCCACCGGTGCCGCTGGTGCGCCTCTCCGCTCGACCGGGACCATGCCTGCCCCCGGTGCGGACGCGACCAGTGGACGGACGAACTACAGGACTTTTATGTGCGGCAGACGGATATTCGAAGCGGACTTTTGATGTCGCTGACGATTATTCCGTTCGTCGGTACGCTGCTGGCGCTGATCTTCTTCCGTCCGCTGGCGGTGCGTCCGCTGGCGGTTCATTTGAGCGTAGGCGGACGGTTTGCGACCAGCCTGATGATGACGTTTCTGAAACTGCTGCTTCTGATTCCCCTGATCATCCTTTCGGCGGTTCCGCTCCTGGGATTGCTGGTCCTCGTGCCGCGTTATCTCATAGTCCGGAAAAAGTTTCTTCACGCGCTCGCGCAAATAAAAGAAAATGGTATTGTGCAGCATGGAAAACAGAACTTGACTGCGCCATAGAGAATGATTGAAAGAAATTGAGGACACTGGCCGCCCCTGCCCTCGCACGGGCTCGAAAAAAGAGGTAAAACACGCTCATTTCCCCCGCAAAACGCCTCCGATCGAACTTTTTTTGAAAAAATGTGCGGAATGAGCTTGATTTTTCGGAAATGAATGCTAGATTAATTTACATGCCTGATGCGGGCGTAGCTCAGTGGTAGAGCGTCACGTTGCCAACGTGATTGTCGAGGGTCCGACTCCCTTCGCCCGCTCCATTCTTTTTTTTGAATGCAACGGCTTTTTATGATGCGGGCGTAGCTCAGTGGTAGAGCGTCACGTTGCCAACGTGATTGTCGAGGGTCCGACTCCCTTCGCCCGCTCCATTTTTTTCTACAGACAAAGGAGCCCCGCGCATGAAGAAAATCCTGCAAGCTGTTTCCCTTTCGCTCGTGCTTCTCGCTCCCATCGCCCTCACCTCCTGCGCCGATTTCTGGCACGACTGGCGCAACAGCGACAATCCTCCCCCGGACACGCCCGCGGTCGATCCCGTCGAGCCCGACCCGACTCCGTCCGTGGTGCTTCTCTCCGACGAACAGCTCGTGAACTCCGCCACGCAGTCGCTGATCCTCGCCCTCACCCGCAAAGGCCTGACCGGGACCGGCATGTACAGCCCGCAGAACTCCATCTGGGCGGACCGCGTGTTCCGCTCCCTGATCTCCGAAGCCATCGTGAAGAACGGCAGCGATTACTGCCTGCTCGTCACGGGCCCCACCGACGACGGATTCGACGTGGTCATTGCGAAGGAGATCAAGGGCGATCCAGTCATTCACATTGCGAAGAAACGCCGTCCCTGAGCTCGGATCAGGCGTTTTCTCCCCTGCCCTGCCCGATTATTCGAAATGACCGCAGCCGAACGCAACGCCATGCTGATCGCCGAGGACGATGCCCTGTTCCGCGACTGCGAGTTCATCATGCAGAAAGGCACGGGCAACGGCGGCCAGAAGATCAATAAGACGTCTTCCGCCGTGCGCCTGCGGCATCGCACTACCGGCATCGCCGTTTCCGCGAACGAGGAACGCAGCCAGTCCCGGAACCGTCACATCGCCCTGCGGAAGCTCCGCTATGAGATCGCGCTGCATGTCCGCGCGGATGCTGCTCCCGGTGAACCGTTCGAGCTCCTGCCGACCCCCTCCCCCTCGAACCATGCCCGCCTCATCCTCTGGACCGCCGCGCTGTTCGACCGTCTGGCGGCATCGGAGTTCGACCTGGCGAAAACTGCCGTGCTCTGCGGCGTGTCGGCTTCGCAGCTGGAACGCGCCATGCGGAAGTTCCCGCAGATTTGGCGGGTTTATTCCGAATCGAGGCAGAAGAAAAGCGGCGGCCTCCCGGATTGAGGTTCAAAAAAACTCTTCTCC
Source organism: Victivallales bacterium (assembly GCA_016285335.1). The sequence goes on from JAEEQO010000175.1 coordinate 2,930, forward strand.
GCATACACGAAGAAGAGTTGATGCACGGAACAATCTGTCCTGAATCAGAACTGGATGTCGCTGAACGCGATCTGACGACCGAGTTCATGGCTCAAAGCCTCAGCGATGGAGTCTTCATCCACGGTGTCCAGATGAATGGCGACCATGTTGCTCAAATCCGGCTGGCCATCCACGAAGGAGACCTCGGAAGCAGAATAGTATAACGTGTGGTTGCTTGCATCCAGGACCAATGCGACCACGCCGGGAATGATTCCAAACAGGAAACCGCAGCAGTCAAGCACGACGACCAGAACGTCCAGCTTGTCGGACGGGGGACGATTGATGCGTTCTTTGTGGAAGATAGTCCCGCAGCCGGTGAAAACGAAGGTCACAACTGCAGCCAGTGTAGCGGAAAGGATCCGACGAGCCATATTTTTCTCCTTTGTTGAGTTATTGAAAAGATGATTCTTGGTTTACGGATTGTAGATGAGGGGACCGTTGCCGTTGCCGCCGGTGTAACCGGCGCCGTAGCTGTTCTGCTGACGGCCGGAATTCCTGTTCCCATTGCTCACGGAACGCGGCATGATGATGATCGGCTCGTTCAGCTGGGGATTGTCCTGGACGATCTGCTGGACCGCGGGATCGTTCAGAGCCTGCTGCGCCTGCTGGCGGATCTGCGGGGCCGCGGGCTCGATCCGCCGTGCGGCCTGTTCCGCCTGCTGCCGGATCTGGGGGATCATAGGCTCGATCTGCTTCGCGGCCTGTTCGGCCTGCTGGACGACGTCGCTGCCGCCGATGCTGATGCCGGAGCCCGTATCCAGCGTGCCGATCACCGGGGTCGACGGCGAGGCGGCTCCCGGCCTGCGGCGGTTCGTCTGCTGTTTGGGGTCCAGGGTGTTGATGATCGGCATCTGCGTGTTTTTCGACGGCGCCAGCGTACCGATGATCGGCGTTCCCGAATTGCCGGGATCCAGCGTGCCGATGACCGGAGTGGTCTTGGAATTGCCGGGGTCCAGCGTGCCGATCACGGGATTCGTTTTGTTCGCCGGCTGAACCGGCTGCGGTTTCGGCTGGGGCTTCGGCTGGGGTTTCGGCTGCGGTTTCGGCTGCGGTTTCGGCTGCGGTTTCGGCTGCGGTTTCGCCGCGGCAGGCTCTGATTTCACCGCGGATTGCCGCGTTTTCACCGTGGCCGGCTGGGATTTCGCCGGGGCCAGCGACCCAGTCACGGCGGGCGCCGCCATCGCATGCGCGTATTCCGCCGCACAGGCCAACAGGATCGCGGTCAAAGCGACCGCCGCAAAACGTGTCAGGCGCTTGTTCATACTCTTTCCTCCTTGTAAAAACTGTTCCCGGGGCATAAGGCGGAATGATATCCGCCATGTTCGCGCCTCGGAAAGATGTGTTCAATACGTTGTTTCTAACAATTTACACGCTTGAACTATCTTTGTCAAGTCCAAATCCTTAAAAATTAAAGAAAATGTCTGTTCCTTTTACCTTTTGCTGGGATCGCGGCTGGTCCCGTTGAGAAAAAACTGTCTGCGGAAGCCGATCCGCCGGGGGCTTTCTTTCCAAAAGCATATGTTTTTTGATAAAAGCTGTATCTTTTCCGCGAAATCGAATTTGCAACTGGCGGACGCGGGCGTATATTATGGCATCATATTGTCAACTATATTAAACGCAACACGGACGGAATGCAAATCATCCCCCGTCCAAACCGTCATCAGGAGAGATCCATGAAGAATCTTCAGGCGAAACGCAGTCAATTCGTGTGGTACGACGACAGCCTCCCGTTCGAGCAGCGCGTGGAAGCGCTCATCAACGCCATGACCGTGAAGGAAAAGGTCAGCCAGCTGCTGCACGATGCGCCCGCGATCGAACGCCTCGGCGTCCCCGCGTACAACTACTGGAGCGAATGTCTGCACGGCGTGGCGCGCGCCGGCATGGCGACCGTGTTTCCGCAGGCCGTCGGCATGGCCGCCACGTTCGACACCGACCTGGAATACCGCATGGGATGCGCCGTCGCGGTCGAGGCGCGCGCGAAGCACGCCGCCGCACTCAGGCTCTCCGGCGACGGCAGCAGCCCGATCTACCGCGGGCTGACCTTCTGGAGCCCGAACATCAACATCTTCCGCGATCCGCGGTGGGGACGCGGCCAGGAAACGTTCGGCGAAGACCCGTACCTGACCGGGGAAATGGGCGCGGTGTTCGTCCGCGCGCTTCAGGGCGACGATCCGAAATACCTGAAACTGGCAGCCTGCGCCAAGCATTTCTGGGGTCACAGCGGGCCCGAGGCGGAACGCCACCAGTTCGACGCGAAGATCAGCAAACGCGACGCCACGCAGACCTATCTGCCCGCGTTCAAAAAGCTCGTGACCGAGGCGAACGTGGAATCCGTGATGGGCGCGTACAACCGCACCAACGGCCAGGTCTGCTGCGGCAGCGCGAAGTACATCAGGGAACTCCTCCGCAAGAAATGGGGTTTCAAGGGGCATTTCGTATCCGACTGCTGGGCGATCATGGACTTCCACCAGCACCACAAGGTCACGGCCGACCAGACCGCGTCCGCCGCGTACGCGCTGAAGAACGGCTGCAACCTCAACTGCGGCTGCTCGTTCGAAAAGCTCCTCGACGCGTATGAAAAGAAAATGATCCGGGAGGCCGACCTCGACGAAGCCCTGCGCCATGTGCTCATGACCCGCATGAAACTCGGCTGTTTCGACCGCGACGAGCTCGTCCCGCTGGCGAAGACGCCGATCTCGAAGGTGCATTGCGCCGAACACCGCGCGATCGCGCTCGAAGCCGCACGCAAATCCGTCGTCCTGCTCAAAAACGACGGCATCCTCCCGTTCAAGCCGCTGGCGAAACTGAACCTGACCGGCCCGAACCTGACCAGCCTCCCCGCGCTCTGGGGCAATTACAACGGGTTCTCCGACCACATGGTGACCGTGCTGGAGGGCATCGCCGCGAACGCCGATCCCGGCACCAGCTTCGAGCCGCGCAACAGTGTGCCCCTGAACGGCCCCGCGGTCGACCTCTCCAACCGCATCTGGCTCTATGACAGGAAATTCCCGGTCGTCGCGGTCGTCGGGTTCGACGAATCCATTGAGGGCGAGGAAAGCGACAGCACCGAACGCAACTCCATCGCCTTGCCCGCTTCCCAGCGGTCCATGCTCGACTTCCTCTACAGGGAAGGCTTCCGGGTCGTGCTTGTCGTGATGGCGGGCTCCCCGAGCGGCCTCCGCGAGGATGTG
>JAEEQO010000176.1 GCA_016285335.1 Victivallales bacterium
CGCACGAATTCGTAGTCGAGGTTCGGGTAGGCGGAAGTCTCCATGGAGACTGCCATCGCGCCGGGTTTTTTCGCGAGGGAGATCGGGGCGCGGCCGTAGCGGTCGCGCGCGGCGTAGATCTTTCCGTCGGCCATCACGAGCATGGAGCAGGAGCCCTTGATGCGGTGCATGGCGTAGGCGATGCCGTCCTGGATGGTGTTCTGCGTGTTGATGAGCGAGGCGACGATCTCGGTCGGGTTGTGCTCGCCGTGGCTGTGCTCGGCGAAATGGATGTGGTGCTCCTCAATGGCCTGCCGCGTGAGCTCCTCGATGTTGTTGAGCTTGCCGACGGTCACGATGCTGTACATGCCGAGGTGCGACGCGATCAGCAGCGGCTGGTCGTCCATATCGCTGATGACGCCGATGCCGCATTTCGCCCCGCGGAACATTTCCAGGTCCGGCCCGAACTTGGACCGGAACATCTCGTTGGAGATGTCGTGGATGGAACGTATGATGGACCCGTAGGCATTTGTGACGGCCATGCCGCCGCGGACCGTACCGAGGTGGGAATGATAATCGACCCCGTAGAAAAGGTCGTCCACGCATTCATCTTGCGAGACAACGCCGAAAAAGCCGCCCATAGCGATTTGCTCCTTGTTTGGGACTTGGATGATGTTTAGAATATAATATAGCATGGTTCCGGCTAAAAACGAATCGTTTTTTTCGAAAAATGCGCGGTTCCTGCGTTTTTTTCGCCGTCGGGGCTTCCGAAAAACCTCTTCCGGGGCTTTTTTTCAAAAAAAACGGTGAAAATGACCTTTTCAGGCTTTTATAAATCAGGATTTGTGCTATCTTACATTGTGGGCATTTCTATTTATTGATCCGGCGGCTTTCCCGCATCTGCGCGGAGTCCGGTCGGAAAGAGTTTCGGATCAATAGAAATTCCCCTGTCAGGGTGTAACGAAACGAGAAAGAGGAAACGGAATGGAAATCGATCAGGACACGGAACGCAGCGTATGGAATTTCGGAAATTACCTCCGCACCGCGCTGTTCCTGCTGTTCGCTTGTGCAATTTTGTCGCATGACAGGACGGACCTGGCTCTGCTGGAAGGCGGAGTGAGCGGACCGGCGATCTACAACAACTGGATCGGGTTCCTCGGAGCCCACGCCGCACGGGCGATGTTCTACACCTTCGGCCTGGCGACGTATCCTTTCCTGCTGATCCTGTTCCTGCTGCTGCTCCGGCGCTTCATCCCCGGACTGCCGCGGCGCGGCACGCTGTGGTGGGCCCTGCCGGTCATCCTGCTCGGGTCTTCCATGCTGTTCGCCATGTGGCCGCAGCAGTTCATCGCGGAGACGGATCACCTGGGCATCGGCCGCATGGAGCAGTCCGCGCAGGCGCTGTCCGGCGGTGTGGTCGGGGCGTCCCTGGCCGCGCCTCAGGCGTCGTCCGGGATCCCCGGAGCCGGGTTCATCCGCCGTTATATCGGCGATGTCGGTACGGTTCTCGTCGCACTTGCGTTTCTGCTTCCCGGCCTTGTCTTCCTGTTCATCCGCGACTGGCTTCCGCTCATCATGATCGCGTTCCGGGCCGACCCGGAAAAGGATAAGTCGGGCAAGGAAGAAGAACCTGCGCCCCGGCCCGTTTCCACCGGTCGCATCTATACGCCGGAGAACCCGGACGGAGTGTCCGTTGCCGCCTCCGCGCCGGAGATCCATCTGTACGGCGAAGAGGACGGCGAAGAAGACACGGACGAACAGCCTGCGGAGAAAAGATCCTCCGAGTTCATGACAAAGCTCGGCACGTTCATCGGGCTCCGCAGAAAACCCGATGCTCCGCCGCGGAACGATGACGAGGAAGAAGACGGCGACATCATCGCGCCGCCGGTCCGGGCGCAGTCTCCTGCCGCACGCAGGCCGCAGGCCGTGATCCGCGACCAGGACGAAGTCGTTGCGCCGCCTCAGCGTCAGAGAACGGCCCGTCCCGCCCCCGGCGCAGTCATCCGCGACCCGGACGAACTCGTCGTCACGCCGCGTCCGAGCCGGACGTCCGCCGTGCCGCCGGTCTCCGTTGCGCCTCCTTCGCCCGAACCCGATTTCGAGCCGGAAGAAGAGCCCGTGATCCCCGTCCCGCCCGAACCGGAAGACGATTTCGAGGAAGACCTCCCCGAACCGGAACCCGCTCCCGCCCCGAAACCGGCTCCCCGCGTGATCCCGACGCACAGCTATGCGGAAAACAAGGCCGGATACGACCGGGAACGTCCCCCGAAAACCGCCGCATCCGATCTGCCCGCCGCGCCTCCGCCGGTCTATGAGGAATACCATTTGCCCAGCCCGATGCTGCTCGAGCGTCACGGCGACGAGATCAACCAGGAGGACAAGGCATATATCCAGAGCGCGACGGACAAGCTCGAAGAGACGCTTTCCAGCTTCCACGTCGGCGGCATCATCTCCGACATCACCGTCGGCCCGCGCGTCACGCAGTTCGAGATCGCGCTCGACGCCGGCGTCAAGGTCGAAAAGATCACCAGCATCCAGGGCAACATCGCCATGGCGCTGGAGGCCCAGAGCATCCGCATCCGTGCGCCCATCCCCGGCAAGAACGCCGTCGGCATCGAGGTCCCGAACAAGGCGTCCAGCACGGTCTATCTCCGCCCGCTTCTGGAATCCGCCACCTGGCGCGAGTCCCATGCCGCCATCCCGATCCTCCTCGGACGCGACATCTCCGGCAAGGTCTACATGACCGACCTCGCCAAAGCGCCGCACATGCTCATCGCCGGCTCCACCGGGTCCGGCAAGTCCGTCTGCATGAACACGCTCATCATGAGCCTGCTGTTCCGGTTCTCCCCGGACGACCTGAAGCTCATCATGGTCGACCCGAAGGTCGTCGAGCTCGAAATGTACCGTCCCATCCCGCACCTCATCACTCCGGTCGTCAACGACCCGAAGAAGGTGCCGCTCGCGCTCCGCTGGGGCGTGAATGAAATGGAGCGGCGCTACATGGTGCTGGCGAAAGTCAAGGCGAAGAACCTTGCGGCGTTCAACTCGCGTCCGCCCGATCCGCAGCCCGTGCTCGACGACTACGGCAACGTGGTACCGCCGAAGCTCCCGATCCTCATTATCATCATCGACGAGCTCGCCGACATCATGATGACCGATGCGAAGAGCGACGTGGAGCAGAGCATCTGCCGCATCGCCCAGAAGGGCCGCGCCGCCGGACTTCACCTCGTCATCGCCACGCAGTCGCCCCGAAAGGAAGTCGTCACCGGCCTCATCAAGGCGAATATCCCCACCAAGATCGCGTTCCGCGTCAGCAACGGCATGGACAGCCGCGTGATCCTGGACGCCGTCGGCGCAGAAAAGCTTCTCGGCAACGGCGACATGCTCTTCAACCCGCCCGGCGGCGCCAACCTTGAACGCGTTCAGGGCGCATACGTCTCCGATCCCGAGATCGCGAAGGTCATCGACGAGGTCGCGGCGCAGCGTCCTCAGACGTTCGACGAAGGCATTTTCGCAGGCGCGGACGAGGAAGACGAGGACGATGAACCGAAGGGCCGCCGCGGCAAGGGCAAGCCTGCCAGAGGCGGCTACGACGATGAAATGGACGACTACGACGAGGTCGACGGCATGGTGAATTCCGACGTCATCCGCGCCGCGGCGGACAGATACCTGCTGCCGGACGATCCCCCGATCATGGTCAAGGCGCTTGAGATCATCATCAACGACCAGCAGGTCAGCACGTCCTATCTCCAGCGCAGGCTCGGCATCGGCTACAACAAGGCCGCCGACATCATAGACAAGCTCGAGCAGCGCCACATCATCAGCGCCCCGCTTCCCGGCGGACAGAAACGTTCCATTCTGATCACGGACGGCCTGGAAACGTCCACTGACTGAGGTATTGCAATATGACTGATCCAGAAATCCCCGAAGAAAAAAACGAACAGGAGCTGAATCTCTTTGCCGATCAGCCCGCGCCTGAAGAAGACGTTCCCGCCGTCCCGGATCCCTCCGGCGGCGCGCCGGAGGCTTCCGTCGTTCCAGGACAGGATCCCGTCTCCGCTCGGGACGATGCCCCGGTCATCGCGCCTCCGCCTCCCAGAAAAAAATCCGCGCCGCTTCAGCCCGGCCTCGTCGATCCGCCCCGCGCGGGAAAGACGCCTTTCCCGCAGTCCGCCGCGTCCGCATCCGCAGGCGGTGACGCTTCCAAGCCGCTTCCGCCGCTTCAGCCGGGCCAGACGCTCGGGCAGATGCTTTCGTCCATCCGCAACGCGCGCGGAATGGCAATGGAGGAGGTCGCGCTTGTCACACGCATCCGCATGGAATATCTCTCCGAACTTGAACGGGATGAACTTCTTCAGCAGCTTCCGGTCGTCTATGTTTCCGCCTATGTCCGCAAGCTCGCCGAAGTTTACGGGCTTTCCAAGGCCGATTCCGAGACCCTGCTCGAGAAAATGCACGACGAAACGCCCGACAGTTCCGAAAAGATCCCCGACAAGCTCTTCGAATCCGTGAACGAGGGCGCTCTTGTCAACGAAGGCGAAGACAAACGTATCCGCAACATCACCATTGCGATCTACATTGGTCTCGGGATCATTCTTCTGGCCATCGTCTGGCTCATCGTCCTTGCGGTAGCGCGCTATACCAGGACTCCCGCCTCCGGTCCGGCTCCCGCCGTCTCCGGCGTCGTCCAGCCGGCGGAGACGCCCCTCTCCCAGACCGTTCAGCTGGAGGAATCCGAACTGGACGCCCTGGTCGTTCCCGAAACGCCGTCCATGTCCGTCCTGAAGATGAGCAAGACGCCCGGCATCCGCGACACGCCGTAGTTTCCGTTCACCCTGGACCCGTTGCCCGTCATCCGGTTGTATTGCCGGCGCACCAGCATTGCGTGCCGGCAATGCTTTTCCGGAGGTTTCACCTCTCCTTGTGCCAGAGCGAAGCCCCGCACTACTTTGTGAAGGCCCTGCCTCCCCGGCTTGTCGTCGTTTCGTTTTGCGGGACAGGGAAAAACAGAAAAAATTGATTTTTTTCTCTTGACATCGCGGAAAAACGTGCTATAGTAACATTAATATTATAAAAGATACATTGGCGCTTCAACCATATTTCACCCCGGACAGGGGAAAGCGAGGCCATCATGAGTTTGGACTACTGGTACGACGGCGGATATGATTCCTACTACTCGGGTATGAGCGTGGGGGGGATGTTCGACGGCCTGTTCGGCGGGCTCGGTTCGCTGTTCGACGGCCTGTTCTACGACGATTACGGCTACGGCTATGATTACGGGTACGGCTACGACGATTACGGCTATGATTACGGTTACGATTACGGGTACGACGACGTCCTTTCCGTGGACGGTCTGCTTGGCGGCGGCCTGGATTTGAGCGTGGACGGTCTGCTCGGTGGTCTTCTCGGAGATCTGCTTGGCGGGTTCGGCGGGCTCCTTTATGACGATTATTCCTACGATTACGGGTACGGCTACGACGACTACGGCTATGATTACGGCTATGATTACGGGTACGACGACGTCCTTTCCGTGGACGGTCTGGATTCCCTGAGCGGGCTGCTCGACGGGACCGGGCTTGATGCCATTTCCGGTCTGCTCGACGGGACCGGCCTCGATTTGAGCGTGGATGGCACGTCCGGTCTGCTGTCCGGTCTGCTTGGCGGCGGTCTGGATTTGAGCGTGGACGGTTCCTCCGATCTGCTGTCCGGTCTTCTCGGCGGCCTCCTCGGCGGCGATCTGAGCGGCCTCCTCGGCGGCGATTCCTACGATTACACCTCCGGCACTGACGAAGTCGTCGATGAGCTCGTTTCCGCCGATGTCTCCGGTTCCCTGGGCGGGCTTGACCTCTCCTCCATCCTGGGGCTCCTCGGCGGTTCCGGCACGACTTTGAGCGCGGACGGGCTTGACCTCTCCTCGCTTTCTTCCATTCTGAGTTTGCTTGGCGGTTCCGGTACGACGATCAGCACGGACAGTGCGACCACCGCGACTTCCGGCAGTTCTCTTGACCTTTCATCCATTCTCGGGCTGTTTGGCGGGTCCGGCACGACATTGAGCGTGAGCGGCACGGATACGTCTTCGCTTACCTCCATCCTCGGCCTTCTCGGCGGCTCCGGGTCTTCCGCTTCCGGTCTGCTGGGCGGCCTGGCCTCCCTCTACG